>JAFYLU010000011.1 GCA_017550025.1 Bacteroidales bacterium
CGATGAGGAGACGCTTAGGGTCAGTTGAAAGGGTAGTCTTACCTGTACCAGAAAGACCGAAGAAGATAGCTGAACTTGTACCCTCCATGTTAGTGTTTGCAGAGCAGTGCATTGAAGCGATGCCGCGGAGTGGGTTGTAGTAGTTCATGAGTGAGAACATACCCTTCTTCATCTCACCACCATACCATGTGTTGAGGATAACCTGCTCCTTGCTCTTGAGGTTGAATACAGTTGCAGTCTCAGAGTTGAGGCCGAGCTCCTGATAGTTGTCAACCTTTGCCTTTGATGCGTTGTAGCATACGAAGTCAGGCTCGCCGTAGTTTGCAAGCTCCTCCTCTGTAGGACGGATGAACATGTTCTTTACGAAGTGTGCCTGCCAAGCTACCTCCATGATGAAGCGTACCTTGAGACGAGTTGCCTCGTTAGTACCGCAGAATGTATCTACTACATAAAGCTTCTTGCCTGAAAGCTGTGCTACAGCCTTTGCCTTAAGGTCGTTCCAAGCCTCTTCAGTGATTGGCTTGTTGTCGTTCTTGTACTCATCTGAAGTCCACCATACAGTGTCCTCGCTTGCCTCGTTCTTTACGAAGAACTTGTCTTTAGGTGAACGGCCAGTGTAGATACCGGTCATCACGTTTACAGTGTCAAGCTCTGTAAGCTGGCCTTTCTCGTATCCCTCGAGTTCTGGCTTTGTCTCCTCAGCGAAGAGAACCTCATAAGACGGGTTGTGAACGATTTCCTTCACATCGGTAATACCGTACTTGGTCAAATCGATTGTGCTCATAATTTAAAAAAAATATATTAAGGTTTAACTCAAATTCTTATATCCATGCAAAAATAAACTTTTTTTACGATTTGACAAACTCTGCCACGAATATTTTCTTACATTTGCTGTGCAATATATGCCTGTATCGTCAGGTTTGGGCGTTGTCAGTGTCAACGATATGCATATGTACGGGAATGATAATTCTTCACCGATAGAGATTCTCCGTGAATATTGGGGATATGATTCGTTCCGTCCGAAGCAGGAAGAGATTGTCCGTGCGGCTTTGGATGGGAGGGATGTGCTCGCGATACTCCCTACCGGCGGTGGAAAGTCAGTATGCTTTCAGGTCCCGGCTTTAATGAGTCACGGTATAGCAATTGTCGTCACTCCGCTCATTGCCCTCATGAAGGATCAGGTGCAGAATCTCAACGACCGAGGAATCAAGGCTCTCTGTGTCAATGCCGGAATGAACGGAAGGGAAGTGGAGCTTGCCCTCAATAATGCCGCCTACGGAGACTTCAAGTTCCTATATGTTTCCCCGGAACGCCTTTCGACCCGTCTTTTCCAAAATTATCTGACGGAGATGAATGTCAGCTATATAGTTGTGGATGAGGCACATTGCATATCTCAATGGGGCTACGATTTCCGTCCTGATTATCTTCAGATAGGAAAGTTGAGAGAACTGGTCGATGCTCCTGTGATAGCTCTTACGGCCACAGCGACTCCGCAGGTCGCAGAAGACATAATGACCCGTCTTGGGTTTGAGGAGCGATGTCTGATCAAGAGCGGTTTCGAGAGGCCGAATCTTTCTTATATCGTCAGACAGTGTGAGGATAAGCTCGGTCAGCTTCTGAATATATGCGGCAGCGTTGCCGGAACCGGAATTGTATATGTGCGCAGCCGTGCAAAGACGGAGGAACTTGCTGCATTCCTTAATGCGAACGGGATAAGTGCCTCGTTCTATCATGCCGGACTTGGCCCGGATTCCCGTGCCGACAGGCAGGAGCAGTGGAAGAAGGACAAGATAAGGGTGATGGTCTGCACTAATGCCTTTGGCATGGGCATTGATAAGCCTGATGTCCGTTTTGTCGTTCATTTTGATGTTCCAGACGGTCCTGAAGCATATTTTCAGGAGGCGGGCAGAGGAGGCAGGGATGGAAAGCGCAGCTTTGCAGTATTGCTATGGAACAACACGGATATAAGGAGGCTTCGTCAGTTGGCGACGGTGTCTTTTCCTTCGCTGGAGTACATCGAGGATATCTATCACAAGGTACATGCATTTTATGAAATTCCTTATGATACTGGTGTCGGGCGACAGATAAAGTTCGATCTCGATGCTTTCTGCCGTCATTACAGGCTTCAGAGACAGTCTGCTTATTATGCCATAGTATATATCGAGAGGACAGGGCATTGGACATTGTCGGAGGATGTAGACATCTCTACGAAGCTACAGATAATGGCGGAGCGTAATGAGCTGTATGATATGCAGTTCGAGGACAGCCGCATGGCCGTTCTGCTTGAGCTGCTGATGAGAAAATATACCGGAATCTTCTCATATCCGGTACCGATAGATGAAGAATATATTGCTTCTCGGGCAGGAGTCCAGGTGCCCATGCTGCGTCAGCTCCTCTATAAGCTTTCGCTCGAACATGTCCTTAAGTATATTCCGTGCGACCATGCCACCGTGCTTTTCCTTCATCATGACCGTCTTCGTCCGAAGAATCTCAATCTTGATCCGGAAAGGTATGAACTGCTGAAGAATTCTTCCATGACAAGGATGCAGAAGATGATCGATTATGTCAGTGAAGGTGATGTTTGCCGCAGTTCCTTTCTTCTCGAGTATTTCGGTCAGAAGGACAGTAATGATTGCGGCACATGCGATATATGCCGTTCGGCAAAAAGAAAGACTGCCGCTCACGAGGATACGGCAGTCATGCTTGCTTCATATATCAATGTGGAGAAATCCGGCAGATATTCCCTTGATGATGTGGCTTTGCGTTTCGGCACGGCAGGAAGTCATTCTGCCGTAGAATATCAGGATATACTACGCCGTCTCATCGATGACGGCACTGTCCCTCCGCCGGAACAGATCTAACCTTCGATTACAAGTCCGTCATAAGCCGGGAGAATGCCTTCGGGAAGTTCGGATGCCAGTACTTCGTAAGGAGGGAGCTGATGGGACAGATGGGTGAGCCATGAATGTCTGGCCCCGACCCTCCTTGCCACGGCGACGGCTTCTTCCAAAGAATAGTGAGATATGTGTTTGCCATATTTCACGCAGTTGATGACGAAATGTTCCAGTCCTTCGAGCTTGCTGAATTCCTCTTCCGGAATATGGTTCATGTCAGTGCAGTATGCAATGTCTCCGAACCTGTAGCCCAATACAGGCAGTTTGTAATGCATTCCTCTGATAGGAATGATTTCCGCCTTCCTGACCGGATCATCCTGGCCTGCGATAGAATGTACATAACCTTTTCCCGGTTCCCATGAAAGCACTTCATATGGACCCCCGTAACTCACGCAGAACGGCTTCTCATCAATGATATGCACATGCCATTCGGGAGCTCCGGGATATTTCTTTTCTGCGAATGCATATGAGTATTCCATCCTCAACGAGTCTTCCACATATTTCTCGCAGTATATTTCGCTGGCTCTTTTCTCAAGATAGTTGAATGCGCGGATGTCGTCAAGCCCGCCCGTATGATCCTTATGATTGTGGGTCAGCAGTATGGCGTCAAGATGGGATATCTGCTCGCGAAGCATCTGCTGTCTGAAATCCGGACCGGCATCAATGAGTATGGACATGCCGCAGTATTCCACCATCGCGCTTGCGCGGAGTCTCTTGTCCCTCGGATCGGAGCTCCTGCACACCTCGCAACTGCAGCCTATCATTGGTACTCCCTGTGATGTTCCGGTACCTAAAAATATCAGCTTTGCCTTCTTGTCCATTATATTACGACATCAACTATCTTTCCTATAAGATCCGGATCGTATTCTCTTGATATCCTGATGTAATTGCCTGTATAGCCTTCCATCATTCCTTTCCTGTCAGTGCTTTCGAACAGTACCTTTTCAGCCACACCCTTGTTAGCTTCCATGAATTCCTGATGAAGCTGTGCGCACAGATCTTCAAGCATCTGCACTCTCTTTGTCTTTATGCAGTCCTGGACCTGGTCCTTTCTTGCAGCAGCCGGAGTGCCTGCCCTTCTCGAGTAAGGGAATATATGGATGAAGGCCGGCCTTACCACATCACGGAGGAATGTATATGTCTCCATGAAGAGCTCGTCAGTCTCTCCCGGGAATCCTACGATCACGTCGATACCGAAGAAGACTCGAGGACCTCCCGGCCTTTCAGTCTTTTCCCTTATATATTGTATCTTATTGGCGAATGATGCTGTGTCGTACCTTCTGCCCATTTCCTTCAATATGGTGTCGCAGCCAGACTGAAGCGGGATGTGATAATGCGGGAGGAATTTTGTGCCGGATGTTATCCAGTCGATCATCTCTTCTGTAAGAAGATTCGGTTCTATTGATGATATCCTGTATCTGTCGATTCCTTCCACTTTGTCAAGCTGTCTGATAAGCTCGAAGAATGTCTCTCCTGTAGATCTTCCGAAATCACCGGTGTTCACTCCCGTAAGGACGATCTCCTTGATGCCTTCTGCCGCAACGGCTTCTGCCTGCGGGATGATCTCTGCTATAGGTATGTTGCGGCTTTCACCACGTGCATATGGCACCGTGCAATAATTGCACTTGTAGTCGCAGCCGTCCTGTACCTTGAGGAAAGACCTGGTCCTTTCTCCGCTTGAATATGCAGGGAAGAATGTGCTGATGTCCTTGCAGATGACCTCCTCTCCTCTGATGTCAGCTATGACAGTAGGGACGATCCTGCTCTTTTCTGTGGCTCCGAATACAGCTGTGACTCCTTCGATGGCCTCTATCTCGGCTTTCTTCAGCTGTGCGTAACATCCTGTCACATAGATGGATGAGCCTGGGTTCTGCCGGTGAAGCTTCCTTATGATGTTACGGCTCTTCTTGTCCGAATGCTCTGTGACGGTGCAGGTGTTCACAAGGAAAATGTCAGCTCCCTTGCTCCATGGCACTGCCTCAAGACCCTCTTTAAGAAGTTCCCGTTCATATGTAGATGTCTCCGCATAATTGAGCTTGCAGCCTAATGTTATGAATGCTATTGTCTTTTTCTCCATCTGCTGTCGGATCAACCGTGATATAAAGTTACTCGTGACCACTGCGCCACACCTTCTACCGGAGGTCTCTTTTTCGATACCCTTACAGAAAATGAAATCAGCTGAGGAAAGCGCCTCTCTATCTCTTTCATTATCCTGCCTGCAACATTCTCGAGCAGTTCTGAAGGGACAGACATCTCCTCCGCAATGAGGTCATATATCTCCGCATAGTTGAGCGTGTCGTTCAGATTGTCACTTGCTGCGGCTGCTGAAAGATCCAGTTCGCCCTTGAAATCCACGGTGAATGAATTGCCTCTGACCTTCTCCTGCTCAAGACATCCATGATATGCCTTGAACTCCATTCCCTCAAGTTCTATTACTCCTATATTATTCATGATCATGCTAAAATTAGAAATACACATGGTCTCTTGCCTATTACGAGACCTTCCTTCTTCCATTCTGAAACCTTCATTGTCCGTATGTATGCGTCCGGCATCGTGATATTTGCAGCTACACATACTTTTGTCGACGGGCTGCATACTGCAAGTATGTCAGTGAACAGGGAATCATTGCGGTAAGGTGTCTCAATAAGGATCTGTGTCTGTCGCAACTGTGAAGATACCTTCTCCAATGTCTTCAGACGGCTTCTTCTCTCGTCTGTCTTGGCCGGGATGTATCCGCAGAAGGCGAATGACTGTCCGTTCAGTCCGGATGACATGAGAGCGAGCATCAGCGAAGACGGTCCTACTGCCGGAATCACCTTGATCCCGTGCCTGTGCGCGAGAGCTACAAGCTGTGCTCCGGGATCGGCTACGGCAGGAAGTCCTGCCTCGGAGATCAGGGCAACGTCGTTGCCGTCTTCAAAAAGTTTCAGATAGCCTTCGATTGTGCCTTGGTCGGTATGTTCGTTAAGTTCGTGGAATTCGAGTTCACCGATCCTGCCCTTCAGACCTGCTTTCGAGAGGTATCTGCGTGCTGTCCTTACTTCTTCTACCACGAATGTCCTGAAGTTCTCCAGTGACTTCAGGACCGGACCCGGGATTACCTCTGCCGGATCATTCTCACCAAGGGGTGAAGGGATGAGAAACAGGCTTCCTTTATTTTCCGTCATTTTCATATTTGTTGTCTGGTGTTATCTTCAGTACTACCTTTTCTCCGTCAAGTATCGACTGCTCTTCTGCAAGTCTGGCTTCCTTTCTCTTTTCCTTCTTCATTCCCATTCTCTTGAAGAACTGTCTGAGTGTGTTGAATTCGTTCTGGTACGTAAAACCGATACCGTTTCGCTGCGAGTTGTCAAGGTAGTTTGTATACTGGTCGGCCGAATGCGAGAACAGGTTGAGTCTGAATGCTCCTGATCTTCCGATCTTTATTTCTATGTCAAGGTCACCCACGACGTCTGTCTGTGCATTTCCCGTACGGTATTGCTTGTTGCCGATGTTACCGTTCACAATCACCCTGTTGTTGAAAAGCTGGGTAGATACCGCGACGTCGAACATGTCGTTGCCTCGTTCATTCGACTGGTAACTCAATCCAAGGTCCAGAGGAATATCGAGCTTCTCGAAAATAGTGTTCAGCTGGTTGGCAAGGGCCTCGGTAACAAGTGAAGAAGAGTTGTTCACGATACCTGACTGTTCTTCCGGAAGGAAGTTATTGGTTACAAGAAGGGATATGAACTGCTTCTGTACCTTGTCGTCTGTGCTCAATGCGCTTTCTACCCTTGACTTGATCATTGGGTCAAGATCCGGAATCTCGATCTCGAAATCCAGTTCCGGGTTCTTCAGCTTGTCTGTCACCTTGATCAGACAGAGTACATCCCTTCGTGTACCCATGGCAGTAGAGTCGGCGAGCAGGGTGGAAAGTGAAGCTTTCGTCGTGTAGGAGGCAGTAATGTCGAGATTACTTTCCATTATGTCTCCATTGAAGGTGATCTTGCTGTCCTCCCTGATCTCGAAGTTCTTGCTTACGATTCCAAGAGCGGAGAAACTGTAATTTCCACCAGTCAGGGTGTATTCTCCGTTTATATTGAATACATCGTTGCCGACCTCAAGTCCGATCATTCCGTTTCCTCTGCCGGTAAGCACGTTTCCGCTGGCCTTGTCTATTTCAACAAAGGCCTCTATATCAGACGATGCGTTTACACGGAGATTGACAGTGAAGTCGCTGGTCTCGGCATCTTTCTTTTCGAAGGTCCGGATCATTGTCATGTACGGGTCTATATACATCACTCTTTCAGGTTCCTTGAACTTGAGAAGGTTGGTAGTTCCCGAGGCGGATGCGAAATTGTTGACAGGAATATGGAGCTGGCCTGCCCTCGATGTTACGGCGTCAATGTTCATGACAATTGAATTCACCGGGCCAGTTATGCTTATGTTGCCGGTTCCGAATATATTGCCATAGAAACTTTCACCCATCTGTTCAGTCACATTGATTCCCTCAATATCTGCAACCTTGATTTTTGTGTCGAAGCTGATATCCTTGAATCTGTTCCAGTTGATGCTTCCTGTCACGGATCCTGTGCCGCTATACCTGTCCTTTATCCTTATATCATCGAAATACACTCCGTAGTCGTCGATGTGGAAGGCTCCCTCCGCGAAATACGGTACATTCGTATATGCTACCAGCAGCATAGCATTGTCGAGTCTTGCCGCTTCGCTGCTGATCCTGATGTCCCTTATCGGACCGTTCAGCATCACCTTTCCGGACATATAGCCTCCCATATCGTTGAATACCGTCTTCAGGAACGGCTCTGCGTATGCTATGTTCAGCCTTTCCATATTGATTGCGGCGTCAAGCATCTCCGAATCAGGGGTGACCTTCGCCGTCGCTTCAAGACTTGTCTTTCCGTTGAGGTCGTTCCTGATGTTCAGGTCATATCTCTCAAATTCTTCGTTCCATATGCAATCCATGTCTACAACTCCGAGTGACTCCCCGGCAATTTTGGTGGAATCGCATATGAGGTCCATCCTGATGCTCTTGAGATTTATTGGCGAAAGTATCTGTGCGTTTCCGGAAACAGCGCCTCTGATACCGAAGTTCGAACCCAGAAGTGGATTCAGGATCGAGATGTCGAACCTTTCCAGATTCAGGGTGAGTGTGTTAGGAATGGTAGACGATGTCTTTCCGAAAAGCCTGATTTTCTGTTCTCCACTGGTCATTTCGAAGTCGTCCACATCAAGCTCGCTTCCTTTGACGAATAGTCTGGATGCGAGTATGTTCCATTTCCTCGAGTTGAGATATAGGGTTGACGGGGCAATCTCCACACTCATTCCAAGTCCATCCTCGTCGCGGTTGAGGTCTCCGTTTACAACGAATTCGCCCCTGTTCACCTGCTCGGTATTGTTGTCATATTCGTATTCCGCTCCAATGTGATTGTCATGCACGAGCAGATGGAATCTGTTGCTGATCAGGTCGAGGGTCGATACCTTTATTGTGTCACAAGTCATTTCTCCGAGGATGCGGTTGTCCTTGTTGTCGAATCTTGCATCGATATGGCGCATCATGAACTGCTGTCTGTATGCTATGCGCGGTGAAGTCAGCGATGCCTTTGCCACACCGTCCTTTGTCACCGAGGCTTTTATCGAGGTGGAATCCGAGATGAACATTCCCGGCATGACGAAATACATGAGGTCCATCGACTGGTGACAGTTGAATTCGATGTCATAACTGTTTCCTGTCCATCTTGAAGTCGTGTCTTTGTACAAGGCAGGAGCCGAACGTTTCAGAGTGATGTCCTGGAGATCCTGTATGAATCTTGATGCAGATGCTGTTCCTTTGTATTTTCCATCTGCAAAGCTTGAATTGAATGTTATGACATGATTGTTCTCGCTGTTCTTCGAAGTGAGCCTGATATCTCCTATGTTGTATTTTCCAAGCCTGTTTTCCAGCATCACGTCATTTACGGAAATATTTCCGCTCATGTCTCCCTCCTTTGTCTTCATGAAGTTCACATCTGCAGTGAGGTTGACATAGGATTTGCCTCGCTTGTCGATGTTCAGGGCATGCAGGTTTGCGTCTCCGATCTTTGCCTTGAATCCGTATGCCGCATCCTTTCCTTTTGCAGCGAGGGTGAATATTCCGTGGAGGGTAAAGTACAGGTTAGGGTCGTGACAGACTATTCGGCCGTCAAAGTAATTGTCCTTCAGCCTGCCGGTCGCCATGATTCCCGTGTAGTCGTACCTGTTTATATTAAGCCTGTCTACTGTAAGCTTTTCTATGTCGAGCTGCGGCTTGCTGTCGATTTCCGCCTTGAAACTTGTTTCGAGGGTCGTCTGATGTATCAGGTCTGTGCCGATAAACCTGCCGAGGTCAAGATTCTCCGTGCTGATCTTTCCGCCCAGCTTGATTGGTAAGTCTTCTTCGGATATCACATTGGCAATGTTGATGTTGGCGTCCACGCTTCCTAACAGAGATTTCATCTTGAGGATGGCGTCAAAGTCATTGAGCGTACCCTTGGCCTTGGCTTCCGCCATGAATGTCATGCCTCTTGCGTAATCTCCCAGGTCCAGTCTTCCTTCTTTCATCCATTCGGATATGAAGAGTCCGAGGCCTTCGGAAGTTAGCAGCAGGTTGCTGACCCTGGCATCTATCTTCGTGTTTTCTATGTCCGGAATACCTTTGATTCTTCCGTTTACAAGACCGGAAAAGCCTCCTGCCTCTGACGAAACCTTGACATTCATGACTGTGAAGTCATCGACGAATCCCGATACCTCACCGGAAATGGAAGCCTTCAGGGCATTGCCTTCAAGCTGTGGTGCAAAGCAGGTGAGTGTCTTGAAGTCGAGACGGCTGTCCGCTATTCTGCTGTCAATCCTCACCCTTGATATGAAGTCGCTGAATGCCTTGATGTTGTCATAGCTCATCATGTAAAGAGGAATGTCGATGTCGGACCATGTGTCGACTATCTTCAGGTCCTCCACTATTGTCTTGCCTCGTCCGACCCTTGCTTCACCTGTCATGGAACTGACATTGAATCCGGTCTTTTCATGGAAAGACAGTTCTTCCACTTCTCCGGACATAATGCCTGCCTTGAACATCAGTTCTTTGGCTGAAAGGTTGATGTCCCTGATGTCAAGGTCGTTCCAGTCGATACCTCCGTGATACGGGGTCTTGTCGGAGCTGTAGTTCTTCATGATGAAGCCCATGTCGGCTATCTGCACATCGGAAATGTGGAAGATTTCCTTTTCGCTCTGCTTTGGTTCCTCGGGCTTCTTGAGGCGGAAGATCCTCGAAAGATTGTCTGTAGATGTGTCCCCGTCACCTTCGTCAGCCTTTTCTTCGAGGACAAGGTTCATCTGCGCTCCGTTGATATATGCTTTCCGCAGGTGTATGCCTTCATGGTCAGCCAGGCCGCTGAGTGTGAATTTTGCGATGATGTAGTCTGCACGGAAGAATGTGTCCACCTTTTCCTTTGACGGGTCGAGCATGTCTGATGCAGGGTTCCTGTCGATTATGGCGACTTTCTTGAGTATGAGTGTCGTAAAGGGCTTGATGTGGATTTTCTCGAACTCTATGTCTGCGTCGAGTCTGTCATCAATGCTGCTCACTATTCTGTCAGCTATATATGTCTGGACCTGGGGAAGCTGGAGTGCCAGAATCCCTGCAATGACGGCTGCCGTAACCGCGACAAGCGTAAGCCAGAATATTTTCAAAATCCTTTTGATGACTTATAAGTTTATTGTGTCCAACTTGCAAAATTAGTAAAAATATCGGATAAAATCCGTATTTTTGCAGTTGGATATGCAGAGCATATAATATGCCTGATATGTCCGCAGCCCCGGTAGTGGCCGGGAAATATCCGAAACGAAACAATAACTGTATGGCAGACATTATATTAGGAATAGAATCATCCTGCGATGACACCTCGGCGGCCGTGATTAAGGACGGCTACCTTCTTTCGAATGTCCTGGCGAGCCAGGATGTCCACAAGGCATACGGAGGAGTCATTCCGGAACTTGCATCAAGAGCCCACCAGGTGAATATCGTCCCTGTTGTAAGCGAGGCTATCACCAGAGCAGGCATCAGCCCTGAAGACATCACGGCAATAGCCTTTACCAGAGGTCCGGGACTGCTCGGATCCCTCCTTGTGGGAACATCATTCGCAAAAGGACTGGCTATGTCCCTCGGCAAGCCGCTTGTGGAAGTGAATCATCTTCAGGGACATATACTTGCCAACTTCATCAAGCAGTATGACGGGGACAACAGACAGCCGGAGTTTCCGTATCTGTGCCTTCTCGTATCTGGAGGAAATTCGCAGATCGTCCGCGTGGACAGCCCTCTTGAATATGAGATTCTTGGCCAGACCATAGATGATGCTGTAGGTGAGGCCTTTGACAAGTGCTCGAAGATGATGGGACTCGGATATCCCGGCGGTCCTGTTGTGGACAGGCTCGCAAAAGAGGGAGACCCCCTTAAATATAAGTTCTCGAAACCTCATATTCCAGGTCTTGACTACAGCTTCAGCGGCATCAAGACCTCTCTCTTATATTTTGTCCGTGACCAGATGGCCATTGATCCGGAATTCATGGAGAAGAACAAGGCTGACATCTGCGCAAGCTTCCAGAAGGCATTGATAGACATTCTCATGGATAAGCTGATAAAGGCTGCAAAGCAGACCGGTATAAAGCAGATCACCATAGGAGGAGGAGTCTCTGCCAACAGCGGCCTTCGTGCAAGGATAGAAGAGGAGGGCCGCAAGAGAGGCTGGACGACATTCCTACCTGAATTCAAGTTCACCACCGACAATGCTGCCATGATCGCCATTGCCGGATGGTTCCATTACATGAACGGCGAGCGCGCATCTCTTGATGTGGCTCCGGTCAGCCGTCTTGCCGAATTTTAAAGTGTTATCAGAAGAGTTATGAAAGAAATAGAAGTTACCTGCAAGCTTGGTAAGGAACTGCCTACCGATGAGATACTTACAGCTGCCGTGAAGGCCTTGGGCGTGTCGCCGAAGATGAAGCAGCAGATCAGATACAGGATAATGCGTCGTTCGATCGATGCACGCAACGACATACTCTACCGTTACAGGATAGAGGTGTATAAGCCTGATGAGGTTATGGCCGAATATGTCCTTGAGGAGTATAAGGATGTGTCTGCTGCCGAGCCGGTGGTGATCATAGGTGCCGGTCCTGCCGGAATGTTTGCGGCACTGCGCCTGCTGATGCATGGCCTCAAGCCGGTTATCCTCGAGAGGGGAAAGGATGTCCATGCGAGAAAATTCGATATGGCAAAGCTTTCACGTGAAGGCGTTGTCAATCCGGATTCCAACTATTGCTTCGGAGAAGGCGGTGCAGGTACTTTTTCTGATGGAAAGCTTTATACGCGTTCGTCGAAGAGAGGTGACATACGCGAAGTCCTCCATCAGCTCGTGCGTTTCGGAGCAGATGAATCGATACTGATAGATGCACATCCCCATATCGGAAGTGACAAGCTTCCTATAGTTGTGGAGAATATAAGAAAGTGCATTATCGAGCATGGTGGAGAATATCATTTTGATTCGCGCGTTACAGATATCGTCAGGAAGGGCGACGGTTCTTTTGATGTGACTGTGGCAGACGGAAGCATATATTCTTCAAGGAAGGTGATTCTTGCCACAGGACACTCCGCAAGGGATATCTATGAGATGTTCGACCGCAAGGGATGGGAGATTCAGGCAAAGGGTTTTGCGCTGGGAGTACGTGTGGAGCATCCGCAGTCCCTCATCAACAAGATACAGTATCATGGCAAGTATCAGCCATATATGCCTACGGCAGAATATTCGTTCGTGACACAGATAGAGGGCAGGGGAGTATTCTCCTTCTGCATGTGTCCGGGTGGTATACTTGTTCCAGCAGCGACAGGTGAAGGCGAACTTGTGCTCAACGGAATGTCCAATTCGCAGCGCAATTCCAAATGGGCCAATTCTGGTGTGGTTGTACAGATCGAACCAGAAGATTTCCCTGAATATGCCCAGCACGGACCGCTTGCCCTGCTTCAGTTCCAGAAGGATGTGGAGCGCAAGATGTTCGAGTACACTGGATCGTTGAAGGCGCCTGCCCAGAGGATGATGGACTTCTGCAGAAGGATACCTTCGACAGGACTTCCGCAGACATCATATCATCCCGGAGCGGCCAATGCACCTCTTCATGAACTCCTTCCTGAACATGTTTCCCTGAGGCTCAAATATGCATTCCCGGAAATAGGAAACAAGAAGATGCACGGATATTATACCAATGATGCCCTGCTGCTCGGAGTGGAGTCCAGGACATCTTCTCCGGTGCGTATACCTCGTGATAATGAGACACTTGAGCATGTGCAGGTTGCGGGTCTCTATCCATGCGGAGAAGGTGCGGGTTATGCCGGCGGTATCGTGTCTTCCGCACTTGACGGAATCAACTGTGCAGCCAAGGTACATCAGTCTTTAGCATAGGTACAGTAATATGCATAAGTTCTTTCTGACACTTTTTCTTGCCTTGTCAGCCTGCGCTCTTTCAGCCCAGGAAATGACCTTGAGGCTTGACTATATATTTTCCGGAACCGACAAGTCCCAGGAGATATCTCTTGATGAAATGAGTTGTTTCGACGGATGGGCGGGACGCCGTGTGAATACTGATACCGTGGCCCTCCGGGGAAACGGACAGATCCGCATGACCGATCCGACTTCCGGAAAGGTGCTTTATTGCCAGAGCTTTTCCACTCTTTTTCAGGAGTGGCAGGCTACCGAAGAGGCTGTGAGGGTGAGGAAGGCATTCGAGAATGTATTCCTTTTGCCTATGCCATCGTCCCGTGTTGTGGTGAAGGTGGAACTCTATGATTTCAAGGGAAATGTATCCGCTTCCATAGCTCATGTCGTGGATCCTTCCGACATCCTGATACGCCGCCTTGATCCTGATCTGCCTCCGCACAGATATATTCTCGAAAGCGGCAGTCAGGAAGAAAAGATAGATGTTGTCATCGTGGCTGAAGGATATGCTGCTGATGAGGCTGAACTGTTCTACGAAGATGCGCGTAAGACAGTCGAGGCCATCCTTTCTCATGAACCGTTCGGCAGTCTTTCAGACAGATTCAACTTCATTGCTGTCGGCCTTCAGTCGAAGGACAGCGGTGTGAGCGTGCCTGGAGAAGGCGTGTGGAAGGATACGGCCCTGGGATCGCATTTCAATACATTCTACATGGACCGTTATCTCACGACCCTGCGTCTGCGCCAACTTCATGACAGCCTCGCTGGACTTCCTTATGAGCATATCGTGATCCTTGCCAATACAGACACATATGGCGGAGGCGGAATATTCAACTCCTATACACTCACGACCGCTCATCACAAGGCATTCAAGCCGGTGGTGGTTCATGAATTCGGACATAGTTTTGCAGGTCTTGCTGATGAGTACTATTATGATGACCAGTTCGTGGAGTTCTATTACCCTGACTGTGAGCCTTGGGAACAGAATATCACGACCTTGCACGACTTTTCTTCTAAATGGGAGGACATGCTTCCGAAAGTGGTTGCTGTGCCGACTCCTGTGCCGGATACGGATGTGTGGTCTGAAATTTCTGGCGGGAAGGAAGCTGCGTCCTTTGTGGGAGTTTATGAAGGTGGCGGATATCAGTCGAAAGGCGTTTACAGACCTTTCCCTGACTGTCGCATGAAAACCAATGCGCCGGATGCATTCTGCCCGGTATGCCAGAGAGCTATCGCCCGCATCATAAGTTTCTATACTGAAACATTATAGACCGGAAAGATGGAAATCAAGCCTATAGCATATATTCATACTGACTTTCCGGAAAAATTCGGAATACCGCGCCAGAGCGGACTTGCGGGCGGATTGCGCGGAAGGATTGTTTTTGAGCCGGAGTATCGCAATCCGGATGCCTTGAGAGGACTTGAAGACTTCAGCCATATCTGGCTGATATGGGAGTTTTCAGCCAACCGCACCAACGGATCGTGGCAGCCTCTTGTCCGTCCGCCGAGATTGGGAGGGAACGCTCACATGGGAGTATTTGCCACCCGTTCCCCGTTCAGACCCAATGCCTTGGGAATGTCATGCGTAAAGGTTGCTGGAATCTCTCTCTCTACTCCTGATGGTCCTGTCATAACTGTGTGCGGAGCCGATCTGATGGATGGTACGCCTATTTATGACATCAAGCCGTATATAAAATATTCTGATTCCCGTCCTGAAGCAGAGTGCGGTTATGTGGACAGGCTTGTGCAGACATCCCTCAAGGTGGTCTTTCCGGGAGAACTCTCGGATAGGATCAACGACAAGGAAAAGATTCCGGCATTGGTTGAGGTTCTTCGACTTGATCCGCGACCATCTTATCATGATGCCCCCCATCGTGTCTACGGGCTTTCCTTTGCCGGTTATAACGTGAGGTTCAAGGTGGAAGGGCAGGTGCTTACAGTAGTGGATGTGGAACCTTTGCACCTTAATGCTAATTGATGTATCTTTGCGCCGATTTTAATCCTATCTGTCAAATATGATAAAACTATTGCGTTCATCTATATTCGCCGGAATCGCCATCGGAACGGCAGGTTTCGGATTTCTTGCCTCCGGAGTACAGGCCGAGACTTATGGCTCCCTCGTCGGAGCAGTACTTTTCTGCTTCGGTCTTCTTACTGTAGTGGGCTATCGCCTCAAGCTTTACACCGGCACAGCAGGCTTCATCAAGAAGAATGAGGTAGGATCTCTTTTTATGATTCTGCTGGGAAACATCCTGGGCTGTCTGTGTGCGGCTCTTCTTACCCGTGTCTCTCCTATGGCAATACAGGAGTCTGCGCAGAAAATCCTCGAACTGCGTCTTCGTACCGGAGCGCTGAAATGCGGACTTCTGGGCATCGGATGCGGATTCATAATGACTACAGCCGTCCAGTTCGCCCGCCAGAAGAGCTTCATGCCGCTTCTTTTCGGTGTGCCTCTCTTCATTGTGTGCGGATTCACCCACTGCGTTGCAGATGCCTTCTATTATCTTTGCGTTCCACTCGCATTCTGGAAGGCTAACTTCCTGGCAATCATTACGGTATATCTGTCAATCGTTCTCGGCAACCTCATCGGCTGCAACCTCTATCGTATCGTTCTCTCAAAAGACCAGTATACAGAATAATCAGTCAGCATCCAACCTGTTGATGATCAATATTTTAGCTTTATCGTCGTTGCGCATATTTGCTCAACGGTGATAGCTTTTAAGTGTTGGTAGTTAAAGCGTTAGCTGCTGCAGTGCGTAATACGAAAACAGAGTGACCTATATAAAGTCACTCTGTTTTTGTGCCAATATGTCCGGGTTATTTTACCCTGTACCAGTCCATCGTTCTTCCAATGAGACCCTTCTTGTCAAGTGAACCTCTTACCTTGAGGATGTCGCCTTCCACCTTCATCGAACAGTTGTATGTCTTGCCGTTGCCCGGATCGTAGATGCTTCCGCCTGAATACTCTGTGCCGTTCTTCTTGAGGCCGCTGAGCATGTTCAGTCCGATAAGCTGGCGGCTGCGGAGGGCTTTGTCCGGATTGTTGTTGTCAACGGCAGGAGTTCCGTCGGCTTCCGTCGGGTTTGCAAGCCAAACGATCTTGCCATTGAACGAATCTCCGTTTTTGTAGACTTCTACGATTGCTGTGCCGTCTTCCAGTTTCCATCTGCCGATTACATCCTGTGCAAATGCTGACATCAGTGGGAACAGCATGAGGATTGTGCTGAAAATAATCTTTTTCATCTGTCTTGTGTTTTAATTTGTTCTCCGCAAATATATATAGTGTCGCGTGACTTCGAAAAGATTTGTTATATTTGTAGGATTTTTGTGGCGAAACCACGAATAATAACGCCAAATAAAGAAAATATTATATGATTATGACCAGTAAGATTAAGACACTGACTGCCCTTTCGGCAGGATTGCTTGCGGCTGTTTCGATGAACGCGCAGGTAGAGACTTTTGACCTTTCTGCACAGAGATCGGAATCCCAGATCGTCAATCCGGTGCCAGGAGAGAAGCTTGACCATAAGGGCCTTGTGATCAATCCTGTGCCGCATCAGATAAGTGTGGACGAGAATTCATCGCTTCTTCTTGAGAACGGTTTTCAGATCAAAGACAGGAAGAAGGCTTTTGCTGATGACCTCGGTTTCCTTCCGCTTGCAGAGGAAGGATATGTCCTTGATATCGATTATGGAGCAAAGAAAGCTGTAAAGAGAGGAGTAAGGGAGATTTCCGGAGCTTATGAACTCACTATCGGAAAGAAAGGCGTTTCTATCTATGGATATGATGAGAAAGGTGCATTCTACGGCATCCAGACATTGAGGCAGATTCTTGAAAGCGAACGCGCGGCAGCCGGAAAGATTCCGTACATGCATGTGAATGACTGGCCGGATCTGAAGTATCGCGGAGTCGTGGAAGGATTTTACGGAGTTCCGTGGTCTCATGAGGTGAGACTCTCCCTCATCGATTTCTATGGAAAATACAAGATGAACTGCTACCTCTACGGACCGAAGGACGATCCATATCACAGCAGCCCTGACTGGAGACTTCCTTATCCGCAGGATGAGGCACGCAATATCAGCGAACTCGTTCAGGCATGCAGAAGAAACAGGGTAGACTTTATCTGGGCGATCCATCCGGGCAAGGATATCAGATGGAACGAGGAAGACTATCAGAATCTTGTGAACAAGTTCGAGATGATGTATGACCTTGGAGTACGCTCCTTCGCTCTTTTCTTCGATGACATCGAAGGAGAAGGAACCAATCCTGTAAGACAGGTAGAGCTTGTCAACAGACTTATCGGAGATTTCGTGGAGAAGAAAGGTGATGTCACAAACCTCATCATCTGTCCGACAGATTACTCGAGACTTTGGGCGAAACCGGGTCCTGACGGTCCTTTGAGCATATATGGCCGTACACTCCATCCTTCAGTCGAGGTGTTCTGGACAGGAGACGTTGTCTGCAGCGACCTTACAAAGGAGACAATGCACTGGCTCAATGAGAGGATCAAGAGACCGGGCTTCTACTGGTGGAACTATCCTGTGACCGACTATGCAAGACATAT
Organism: Bacteroidales bacterium; assembly: GCA_017550025.1. Taxonomy (GTDB): domain Bacteria; phylum Bacteroidota; class Bacteroidia; order Bacteroidales; family UBA932; genus Cryptobacteroides. The sequence goes on from JAFYLU010000011.1 coordinate 17,952, forward strand.
CCTCATGCAGGGACCTGTATACGGTCTTAACACAGAAATGAATTCTGATGACCTCAGCGGTCTGGTAAGCAACCCTATGGAACACGGAGAGGCTTCAAAGCTTGCCCTTTATGGAGTCTCTGACTATACATGGAATGTAAACGCGTATAATGCAATCGACAACTGGGAGCGCGGACTTGAGGTTCTTGCACCGGAGGTGAAGGATGCCTACAGGACTTTTGCAATCCATTCGTGCGACACAGAAGACGGATACAGAAGGGACGAGTCATGGGAGACCGAGACCTTCTTCCTCGACACATACACCGAATCGAAGTTCAATGCCCTCATGGATGAGTTCAAGAAGATCGAGCAGGTGCCGGGAGTCATGGCCGGATGCTCTAACGAGCTTCTTTCGCGTGAACTTGCTCCATGGCTTGAGGAGTTCGGAAAACTCGGAGCAAGAGGACGCAGAGCTCTTGAGTGTCTTGATGTGTTCCGCGCCGGTGACAATGACAAGTTCTGGAATGCATATGTTGCAAACCTCATGTCAGACGAAGATGTGGCAGCGTATAATGCGCACAGAATCGGAACATTGAAGCTTCAGCCGTTCTATGAGAACATCATGAACGACATGGCTGCTTCATTCTATGCTGCAATTTCCGGAAAGGTAGCATTCAATCCGCAGGCTTTGGGTTCGTACAAGACACTCGGTTCTACAAGAAGCCGTCTCATGTTCGACAACGACACCACTACATTCTTCACCACAGGTGACGCGCAGATGGAAGGACACTGGATCGGTGTGGACCTCGGTTCTGTACGACCTGTATACGAGGTGAGACTCCTCCAGGGAAAATATTCTGTTCCTGCAGAGAATGACTATTTCGACAATGCAGTGATCGAGGCATCAGCTGATGCTGTGACATGGACTCCTCTCAAGCAGTTCCAGGGACAGATTTTCGAGGTTACATGGCAGGGTGAGCCTGTTCAGGCAAGATATGTGAGAATGAGAAAGCTCGAGTCTCCGAAGACAAGCTGGACCGTGATCCGTTCACTCCTTGTAAATCCGGTAGAGGGTGAGGCTTTTGCAACAGACGAAAATCCTTTCACTTCATTCGTAATGGAAGGCGGTATGACTTTCGCAATTCCTGAAGGAACAACAAGATACCATGTGCTCATGGGACAGCATCCGGACAGCCAGGTTTCGGCATGCATCAAGGACGCTGAAGGAAACATAATTTCAGACTACAGGACTTCAGAATCTTACATAGAGTTCGAAGTACCGGCTGAAGCGGCGACACTTGAGCTTTCAGGTAAGGCCGAAATTTATGAAACAGTATTTGCCAGATAATTCACAGATATGGGAAAAGTAATATTGACAGGCGACCGTCCGACAGGCAAGCTCCATCTCGGACACTATGTCGGATCGCTCAAGCGAAGGGTTGAACTGCAGAATTCAGGTGAGTTCGAGAAGATATTCATCATGATTGCGGATGCGCAGGCACTTACCGACAATGCAGACAATCCAGAAAAGATACGTCAGAACATAATAGAAGTAGCATTGGATTACCTCTCTGCAGGACTCGACCCGGATAAGGTGACCATCTTCATCCAGTCACAGGTACCGGAGCTTTGCGAACTCGCGTTCTATTATATGAATCTCGTTACGGTTCAGCGTCTTCAGAGAAATCCTACAGTGAAGCAGGAAATCCAGCTTCGCGGTTTTTCCGACAATGACGAAGATGAAAACCAGAACAGGAAGGGAACGCCTGTCGGATTTTTCACTTATCCGATCAGCCAGGCCTCTGACATCACTGCATTCAGAGCTACGACAGTTCCGGTAGGTGTGGATCAGGCTCCTATGATCGAGCAGACCCGTGAGATCGTGCATAAGTTCAATTCCGTGTATGGCGAGACTCTCGTGACACCGGAGATGCTTCTTCCGGAGAATGCCGCGTGCTTGAGGCTTCCAGGTACTGACGGAAAGGCCAAGATGAGCAAGTCGCTTGGCAACTGTATCTATCTTTCTGATACATCAAAGGAAATCAAGAAGAAGGTAAACAGCATGTATACCGATCCTGAGCATCTTCAGATTTCAGATCCGGGACATGTTGAGGGCAATGTGGTCTTTACATATCTTGATGCCTTCAGCACACCGGAGCACTTCGCGAAGTTCCTTCCTGAATATGCGAACCTCGATGAAATGAAGGATCATTATCGTCGCGGAGGTCTTGGAGACGGAACATGCAAGAAGTTCCTCTTCAATATCATGGAGGATTTCCTTCAGCCTATGCGCGAAAGAAGAAAGATCTACGAGCAGGATATTCCGAAGGTCTACGAGATTCTTCGCAAAGGATCGGAGGTGGCACGTGCGGAAGCTGCCAAGACATTGGCTGATGTGCGCAAGGCAATGAAGATCGACTATTTTGATGATGCCGACCTCATTGCAGAGCATACAAAGAAATATCAGGGATAGTCAGCCGCTGCTTCAGCCATCCGTTACTGCTGGGGCACTACAGCGCAGAATATCAGGTCTGAATCAGAATCATTGACCAGACTGTGACTTCCACCTTTAGGGCAGTACAGGCAATCACCGGCCTGGACTGCCTTTTCTGCGTCTTCTTCAAGAATGCTTCCCTTGCCTTCGAGAATGAAGATTACCTCGCAGCTGTCTTCATGAGTATGCATGCCGATGGATGCTCCGGGTATGAGTCTTGCGCGTGTAAGGATCCTGTTGGTTCCGTCAAAGAACATTCCTGCTTCGAGATGTTTTTCTCCGCCTTTGAAATTCTCAAGACGGCTTGTTTTGATATCTTCAGGTCTTATGATCATGATTCAGAAGTTTGATTTATAAGCACAAACTTACATAAAAACTTTCGTTTTTACGCCCGTTAGAATAAAAATCAAGACCACATACTATCTTTAAAGGCAAAAGCGGTCATGACTTCTCAGCCAGCCGCACAGTCCCATTGTTCAACGAGGTCTATGCCTCAAAA
>JAFYLU010000098.1 GCA_017550025.1 Bacteroidales bacterium
AGCTACACTGGCGTAGTTGGAGCGGAAGACGAGGTTCGAACCCGCGACCCTCAGCTTGGAAGGCTGATGCTCTACCGACTGAGCTACTTCCGCTTTTCAAAATAAAAGCCCGATCTGAAAAATGTCGGGCTTTTGTGGGAGAAGATGGATTCGAACCACCGAAGGTATAAACCAGCAGATTTACAGTCTGCCCCATTTGGCCACTCTGGTATTCTCCCAAAATTCACTTAAGAACTTTTGAGCCGATGGAGGGAATCGAACCCACGACCCCGAGATTACAAATCACGTGCTCTGGCCAACTGAGCTACATCGGCAATATTGTTTTCCGTTTCGGTGCGTATTTCCTTAACGGGATTGCAAAGGTAGACATTATTTTTAAATCTCCAAAACTTTTCAGACTTTTTTTAAACTTTTTTCGCATTTACCCGCAAAAACAGCTTTCAACGCCCCAGTGGAAAGACCGCATTCTTCCCTCAATTCCTCCTGTGTTCCCTGACTTAAATAACTGTCCCCGATCGCAATAGGAGTCACTTTCACCCCAGGATAACGTTCTGACACATATTCGCTCACCGCTCCATGAAGTCCACCTATCTCCGAACCGTCTTCCACAGTGATGATTTCAGCAAATCTTCCACATATTCCGTCAAGCAGATCGAGATCGAGCGGCTTTATATACCTTATATTATATATGGCAGGATTTGTTCCTCTTTCATCCCTGACCATAAGCGCAGCTTCGACAGCCCTGTTTGCAGAAGGACCGGCAGCTATCACAGCCACTCCCTCACCATCGAGGAGCATCTCACCCTTTCCGGCAGCTATTTCAGCGAATTCATGAGAGCGCCAGTCGCGACCTTCACCATTTCCCCTCGGATACCTTATTATATAAGGACCGGCCTGTGCCTTCATTGCCGAGTACATCATGTCCTTGAGCTCTATCTCATCCTTCGGCGCAGCTATGACGGCACCCGGGATCGTCCTGTATATGGCCATGTCATAGCATCCGTGATGAGTCGGACCATCCTCCCCTACTATACCGGCCCTGTCAAGACAGAGCACGACAGGAAGTTCCTGAAGGGCGACATCGTGCATGATCTGGTCAAAGGCTCTCTGCGAGAATGACGAATATATGTTGCAGAAAGGCTTCAGTCCTCCTGCGGCAAGACCGGCAGAGAAGGTCACCGCATGTTCCTCCTCAATACCCACGTCATAAAACCTCTCCGGCATTTCCTTTGCCAACATATTCATTCCGCATCCGGAAGCCATCGCAGGAGTAACTCCGACGACCTTCGGATTCATCTTTGCCAGATCGACAAGCACAGCTCCGAACACATCCTGATACCTGCTCACCCCGCCACCGCTGCTTATACGCTCGCCTGTCTCCGGATCAAATATGCCCGGAGCATGCCATACGGTCTGATTCGCTTCGGCCGGAGCATATCCCTTTCCTTTAGTGGTAAGGGCATGGAGAAGTATCGGGCCTCCAATATCCTTGAGCTTGGCAAGTGTCTTCACCACCTGTTCTATATCATTACCGTCGACAGGGCCGAAGTATCTGAAGCCCATAGCTTCGAAAAGATCTCCGCCACTATGTCTGACCAGCGACGATTTGGCATTCACGACAAACCTCTGAAGCCATTTTCTGAACCGGCCTTCACCGAGCCTGTCCCAGACATGCTTCTTCGCCTTGTTGTATCTCGGGTCGGTGGTTATGTCAAGGAGATATTCATGTATGGCTCCGATATTCCTGTCAATCGAGATATTGTTGTCGTTCAGGATCACCAGGAGATCGGACTTGGCGGCACCGGCATTGTTGAGACCTTCGAAAGCAAGACCGCCTGTAAGGGATCCGTCACCTATAAGGGCGACAGCCTTGTGGGGCAGTCCCTGAAGCTTGGCAGCCTCGGCAAAGCCCAGTGCAGCTGAAACGGATGTCGACGAATGTCCTGCACCGAAGGCGTCATATACGCTTTCCGACCTTTTCGGGAAGCCGCTTATTCCATCCTTCATCCTGTTTTTCCTGAAAGCCTCCCTCCTGCCTGTGATAATCTTATGAGCATACGCCTGATGTCCCACATCGAATACGATCTTATCCTCGGGAGCATCATACACATAGTGCAGACCTACGATAAGTTCGACTGCGCCAAGGCTCGAACCGAGGTGGCCGGGATTCACGGAACAGCATTCGATCATATAACGGCGTATTTCATCACAGAGCCTTCGAAGGTCATCCATGCTGAATTTCTTTATATCTTCTGGGGAATCCACCCTTTCAAGAAGTCCGTATCCTATCTCTTTATGTTCCATGATACACATATAAATATCATGCGAAGTTACGACTTTATTCGGACAATCTGAAATCTGTTTTGCCGATTAGGACAAAAACCGCTATCTTCGCACCGGCTTAATCGCCTCTGACAGAATGATCAAATTACAAATATTATGGCAGAAACAATCAAAAAGTATCTAAACGACAGCTTTGCCGCCAGATGGACGGCGCTGATCCTCATTGCCCTGGCAATGTTCTTCGCCTATATGTTCGTTGACGTAATGTCACCTCTTCAGTCTCTCATCGAGAAGAGCCGGGGATGGAACGGATCGGTATTCGGAACATATGCAGCTTCAGAGTACATCCTCAATGTATGCGGATTCCTCATTCTTGCAGGTATAATCCTTGACAAGATGGGTGTACGCTTCACCGGTATCCTTTCGACATCACTCATGGTTGCCGGAGCAGCGATCAAATACATAGGTATCACCGACTGGTTCCAGACAACAGCCTTCTGCGAGTGGCTCGGTTCATGGTGGGTAGCCCTTCCAGGCAGCGCGAAACTGGCATGTCTTGGATTCATGATTTTCGGCTGCGGCTGCGAAATGGCAGGTATCACAGTATCCAAGGCTATCGCAAAATGGTTCAACGGCAAGGAGATGGCTCTGGCAATGGGTCTCGAGATGGCAATCGCACGTCTTGGTGTATTTGCAGTGCTTTCGGCGTCCCCTCGCCTTGCAGAGCGATTCGGAAACATTGAGGCACCTATCCTTTTCTGCGTGGTACTCCTCCTCATCGGACTTATCAACTTCATCGTCTTCTCTGTGATGGACTCCAAGCTTGACAAGCAGATGGGAGTGACATCCGGCGGAGATTCAGAGGAAGAGTTCAAGGTAAGCGACCTCGGAAAGATCTTCTCAAGCAAGATGTTCTGGTTCGTAGCCCTTCTCTGCGTGCTTTACTACTCGGCGATCTTCCCATTCCAGAGATATGCAACAAACTTCCTTGAGGTAACGCTGAACATCCCTAACACAGAGGCAGCGGACCTCTTCAGATGGTTCCCTATCCTCGCTATGGTTCTCACACCATTCCTGGGAGCTTTCCTCGACAACAGGGGCAAGGGAGCCACCATGCTGATGATCGGCGCAATAATCATGATCGCATGCCACCTCAGCTTCGCATTCCTTCTTCCTGCATTCCCTAACAAGGCGTTCGCTCTCCTTCTTATCGTAGTGCTCGGAGTATCATTCTCGCTCGTTCCTGCAGCTCTCTGGCCATCGGTTCCAAAGATCATCGACCCTGTGATCCTCGGCAGCGCATACTCGCTCATCTTCTGGATCCAGAACGTAGGTCTTTGCTTCGTACCGCTTGTCATCGGTATCGCATTCGAGAAGACCGGAGGATATGTCATACCGATGATCATCTTCGCTTCATTCGGAGTTCTTGCATTCATCATGTCATTCTTCCTCAAGATTGAGGACAAGAAGAAGGGATACGGTCTCGAACTTCCTAACATCAAGAAATAATGTCAATCCTGAAGAATACAATCAGGGACAACAGATGGGCATGCTGGCTTGCGCTGGCGTGCCTTGTTGTTCCTATGTTCGCGTCATACTTCTTTGACGACATGTTCTCATCCCTTTCCGAACTTTTCAAGAATCCTGAATCTCTCGAACTGGGATGGAACATGGCAGACTATGGTTTCTACTCCAGCGGTTATTCATTCCTGTGCATCTGGGGAGGACTCATAATCTGCGGAGCCCTGCTGGACCGCTTCGGAGTGCGTCTGGTCGGATCGATCTTCGTGGGAATGATGACTGGCGGAGCAGCATTGGTGACATTTGCGATTTCAGCGGGATTTGAACCTAAAACCTCGCTGGCGGTGGCATATGTCGGATGCATGCTTTTCGGTCTGGGAAGCGAGATCGCCGGAGTATCGGTGACAAGATCCATAGCGAAATGGTTCAAGGGAAGGAATATGGCCCTCGCAATGGGACTCCAGCTGGCCATAGCACGATTCGGAACCGCCACAGCTATCCTCGTGGCTCCTATGATTGTAAGGCAGAAGGCAATCGGTGAGTTCTATACGCTTGCGGAAACCAACAGACCGGCCCTCATAGGACTTGGAGTCCTCGCCGTAGGAACCATCCTCTGGGCTGTATTCGTGGCAATGGACGCAAGATTCGACAGAGAGACTGGCGGGACCGACAAGGTCAATACTGCAGAGGAAGACAAATTCCGCATATCTGACATCTGGAAGGTTCTGTCGAACCCACGTTTCCTCATGATAGCCGTGCTTTGCGTGACATTCTATTGCTGCGTGATAAGGTTCAAGAAGTTCGGTGTATCCATACTCCTGCCTCTTTTCGGAGTAGATCTTGACATTGCGACTGTCCTGCTGGCCATGATACCGTTCTTCACCATCCTCTTCACCCCTCTCTTCGGAGCTCTCGTGGACAAGGTAGGCAAGGCTACTCTATGGATGATCGTTGGTTCAGCACTTGTGCTTGTGTCGCACCTTATCATCACCTTCGCTCCTCAAGGCGTGGCAGCTTATGCCTATATAGCCATTGCCCTTCTCGGAATCGGCTACTCCCTGGTTCCGTCAGCGATGTGGCCATCCGTGCCGAAGATCATTCCGGAGAAGAATCTCGGAACAGCGTACTCCCTCATATACTGGGTGCAGAACCTCGGCATGTGGGCAGTACCTATATATATAGGACGCATATTCACAAAGACCATAACAGAGTCCGGCAATCACATCCAGGAGGTTCAGGCAGCGATCCATGCAGAATATATATTCATCTTGCTGGGCATCGTTGCCATTGCTGTGGCACTGATGCTGTTCAACTCATCGAGAAAGAATCCGCAGCTGAAGCTTGACGAGCCGGCACAGAAGCAATAGAGGTACAACTATAAGCAAACAGACTGGCAATGATTGTAAGCGACATGCCACCCCCGGCCAGGGGGTGCCTCCCGACAGGGAGGCGGGGGTCGCTGGAAATCATTGTCAGTCTGTTTTGTATCGGATTATAGAGTATTATTTCTCCATCTTGCGGAGGAAGCACTCGATAGTGTTCTCCATGAGGCAGCAGATTGTCATAGGACCTACACCGCCAGGGACAGGAGTAATGACAGATGCCTTCGGCTCGATTGCGGCATAATCCACATCTCCGCAAAGCTTCCCTGTCTCCGGATCGCGGTTTACTCCTACATCAATGATTACCGCTCCCTCTGAAACCATGTCAGCTGTCACGAATTTAGGACGGCCGATCGCAACGACAAGAATCTCTGCGTTGCGTGTCACTTCAGGAAGATCAACTGTACGGCTGTGAGCGATAGTGACTGTAGCATTCTCATCAAGGAGAAGCTTCGATACTGGAAGTCCGACGATATTACTTCGGCCGATGACCACTGCTCTCTTGCCCTTGATCTCAACGCCAGCCCTCTTGAGCATCTTGATGATACCTTTAGGAGTGCATGGGAGGACACAATCCTGCTTCTGCCACAATGCAGCCACATTGAGAGGGTGGAATCCGTCGACATCCTTCTCCTTTGCAATTGTAGCTATCACCTTATCCTCGCTGATATGCTTCGGAAGAGGGAGCTGAACAAGGATTCCGTCTACACTGTCATCAGCATTCAGTTCCGCGATAAGTCCGAGAAGTTCCGCTTCTGAAATCGTATCCGGCTTGCGGATAGTCGTGTTCTTTATACCGACTACTTCCGACGCCTTCGCCTTGCCGGTAACATATGAGACGCTGCCAGGGTCCTCTCCCACGAGAATCACAACAAGATGAGGCACTCGTCCGTATTTTTCCGGAAATGTAGCCACCTGGGCCTTCATTTCCTCTTTCAGCTGTGCTGAAAGTTCTTTTCCTGATATTACGTTAGCCATAGCATTAATATTTTCTGATATCTAACAAGGCGTCATCAGACGCCCGCCCGAGCCGGGACTTTCGCAAGAAAGTCGGTTACAACACTCTCCAGCCGATATCACGACGATAGAAGAGATTGTCGCACTCAATAGACTCGACAGCTGCAAGAGCCTTGTCATGAGCCTCCTGGAGATTCTCGCCGAAACCTACCACCATAAGCACTCGTCCGCCGGAAGTGTAGTACTTGCCATCCTTCAGGGCTGTACCCATATGATATATCCTCACATTGCCGAGATCTTCAGGGAATGTTATCTCATATCCCTTCTCATAATCGCCGGGATAGCCCTTCGACGCCATCACAAAGCCCATTGTAACCTCCTTCTTCCACTCGATGGCAGGCATAGGAGTGTGGTCTGCAACAGCAGAGAAGATGTCATAGATGTCTGTTTCGAGACGAGGAAGTACCACTTCTGTCTCAGGATCGCCGAAACGGCAGTTGAACTCGATGACCTTTACGCCGTTCGGAGTCTTCATGAGTCCGCCATAGAGAACGCCTGTGAACGGGCAGCCCTCTGCAACCATGCCTGCAGCTGTAGGCTTCATGACCTTCTCAAGTGAATACTCAAGATCCTCATCAGTAATGAGAGGAACAGGAGAATATGCACCCATACCGCCTGTGTTAGGTCCCTTGTCTCCTTCATAAGCCCTCTTATGGTCCTGCGACAGAGTCATAGGATATACATCAAGTCCGTCTACAAAACACATGAAAGAGAACTCCGGTCCGGTGAGGAACTCCTCAACCACGACCTTTCCTTTTCCGAACTTGTCATCAAGAAGCATGTCCTTGAGTGTAGCGTCAGCCTCCTCAAGTGTCTCCGGAATCACAACTCCCTTGCCGGCAGCAAGTCCGTCATATTTGAGAACTACAGGAAAAGAGCCTTTCTTCACATATTCGAGAGCAGCCTCATAATCCTCAAAAGTCTCGAATGCGGCTGTAGGAATATCATATTTCGCCATGAGCTGCTTCGCAAAATCCTTGCTGGCCTCGATAGTAGCAGCCGCCTTCGAAGGTCCGAAGATGCGGAGTCCCGCAGCCTTGAAAGCATCAACCACACCTGCAGCCAAAGACACTTCCGGACCAACGACCGCAAGATCAATCGAATTTTCAAGTGCAAAGTTCTTAAGCGCCTCCACATCAGTATCCTTGATGGCTACGCATTCTGCCTGTGCGGAAATTCCGGCATTGCCGGGTGCACAATAGATCTTTCCTACCTGTGGCGAGCGACTGAGCGCATCCACAATGGCATGCTCACGTCCACCGCCTCCTATGACAAGTACTTTCTTCATAATTTTCAAATTTTGCGCGAATATACGATATTTCCCGCAGAGTTAAAAGTCTATTTATTTCCTGCCCATTGCATGACCATGGCAGGAGGAAGCCCCTTGTCCAGAAGCTCCTTCATCATCTTCATATATGGTTCCGTATGCTCAAAGAAGCTGTAATATCCCTCACACAAGGCATTCAGTCCCGCATCGCCCGAATCCGTAAGTGAAAAGCGATGCTTGGGACACTCGCCCATGCAAAGAAGCCCATATCTGCACGAAAGGCAGCGCGAAGGCAGTTCATTGCGCTTGTCAGAACCGAAACGGAACATCTCCGGACTTTCCACAACCGTACGTAGCGAATCTTCACGTACATTGCCAAGACGGTAGCGCGGATAGACGAAATGGTCGCATGGATAGAGGTCTCCGTTATGCTCCACGACCATATTGTTGCCACATGTACGGGCATATGCACATGTTCCGGGAAGCACACCGCACATATTGGCTAAAGTGGCATCGAAAAGGTTCACGAAATATTTTCCGACGTCCTTGAGGATCCAGCTGTCAAATATATCGCACATGAAGCGGCCGAAACCGGAAGACGAGACCGACCATGGTGCAAGCACAGCTCCCTCCGTCATCGGAGGAACAATATAGGGACGGGCACCGGGACGGCTTATCACATGCTCCACAACCGGCATGAACTGCATATATCGGCTGCCAGAAGACTTCAGGAACTCATAGACTTCTGCGCCACGCCCCTCGGAAGCCTTGTTGACTGTAGTCATTGTGTTGTATTCCACTCCATGACGGTAAAGCTTCTCAAGTCCCCTGATGACCTTGTCAAAGGTCGGAGCTCCGCCCTTATCCTTCCTGAACCTGTCGTGGATATCTGCAGGACCGTCAAGCGAAATGCCTATCAGGAAGGCATTGTCATGGAAAAAGGAAGCGAAATCCTCCGTAATCAGGGTACCGTTGGTCTGCAGGGTATTGAAGATATTCTTGCCGTCAGCGTATTTCTTCTGGAAGTCGATTGCCTTACGATAGAAGTCCAGTCCGACAACAAGAGGCTCTCCCCCGTGCCAGTTGAAGGTCACATCCGGTACATCATTGGCCCGGATATATTCACGGATCACGGTCTCGAGCATCTCTATGCTCATCACCGGCTGCCTGCCTCCGTAAATATCGGCCTTGTCGAGATAATAGCAATAGCTGCAGTCAAGATTGCACAACGATCCTGCCGGCTTGATCATAAGATTGAAGGCCATTGGCCCTGTCAGCCTATGCTCATCCTCCAGCAGGAATGTGTTCTTCAGCGGATGCCCCATATTGTCTACCTGACTTCGGTAATACGGAAATGAAGACTTGTCTCCTGCTGCGGAACGCAGTATTCAGGTATGGTATGGGTACGGTAACCGCAGCTGCCGTTGCCCACGCCTTTCTGGGCTGCATCAAGATGGAGAACGACTTTGTCAGACTCCGGAAGCTCCCACTGATGAAGAGCATCATACAACTCATAATCAGTATATCGGAGCGCAGTGAACGAACAGCTGCCGTCAACCTCGATCCTGAAACCGCATCCTGAATCATCAAGAAGCTCAAGTTCCCTCAATCCTTCCCTGTTACCTGTCGACTGCGGGCGGACATATGGATAAAGCATCTGGTCCACAGTCTGCGAAAAACGTCCGAGCATCGTGCCCGAAGGTCTGTCGGAATAATTCTCATATGGTCCGAAGGCATGGTATTTCACATTACTGTACTGCCTGCCAAGGAAACATGACACACCTGCCCTGAGGAGTTCACCGGAATGAGGATTCAGAGTAACATACACATCCACAGTGCCGTTACCATGAATGACATATGTCAGTTCCTGATCGGTCTTCGCTCCCTTGCGTACAGTTCTGACAACAGTATGCCCTGCCTCATCCGACGAAACCTCAACAGTACCAGTCTCTTCCATTCCTCCGTCCATAAAGTAGCTCACCTGGTCTCTTCTGTCATTCTCGACATATCTGAAATTATCGAAAAGGAAGCCGTTTCCATCCTTAAACATCTCTCTGCCGTTGATTACCAGAGATTCAGCCCTGCCAGTAACCTCGTCGAATGCCATCTCCACCTTACCTACAGCGACCTTCAGACTGCCCTCATTGCTTTCCACAACAGCCTTCGACCTGTCCTTCGGAAGAGCAGCCATGGCTGCACGCTCTGTCAGGATGAAACCTGCGGCAGCCTCCTCATGTCCGGCATCAGCATATACCGAAGCCTCGCGTCTTACGACATGCAGTCTCACTGAAATCTCCTGCTCCTTCTTTACGGCAGCCTTGAGATTAACCTTTCCAAGAGGAAGTGCAAGCTCCACCGATTCCCCTGGAGCAATTCCAGGAAGCTGCTGTCTGCCGCTCCAGCGCACAATGCCGTCACATACAGTCTCATATACCAGGTCAAATTCTGACAACGGCGTGAAATGATACTTGTTCTTCAGCCTGACGGTCATCGTATTAGCAGCATGGTCCGCTCCGGCAAGTTCAAATGCCACATATTGATATATGCTCTTGACCTCCTTGAGCTTCGGTCCTTCCGACCTGTCCGGAAGCACTACTCCGTTCGAGCAGAAGTTGCCCTGATGAGGACCAGGGAAATCATATCCTGTACGGATACGGCCGTGATATGTACCAGCCTTTATTTCCGAAGGTTCATAAATGGCCTGGTCCACCCAGTCCCAGATACAGCCTCCGATGGTACAATCTGAATTTTCCATATAATCCCAATATTCCTTGAGATTACCTATGGCATTACCCATCGCATGAGCATACTCGCAAAGGAACATCGGCTTGTCGAGTCCGCTTGTGTATTCCTCCATCCAGTCCATGTTAGGATACATCTTCGAATACAGGTCACTTGCTATCCATCCACCGTAAGAATAACCGGCACGGGTTCCCTCATAATGGACAGGGCGAGGATCAAGGCGCTTTGCCTCTGCATAGCATGCATGGAAGTTATCTCCTCCGCCACACTCGTTACCAAGGCTCCACATCACCACGCTCACATGATTCCTGTCGCGGGTTACCAGTCTGGTTATCCTGTCCACGAAAGCAGGAATCCATGACTCCATATCCGAAATTGTCTGGTTCGCATGATCCTCAAGATCAGCCTCATCAACGCAATAAAGTCCATAATGGTCAAACATCGCATACATCTTGCGATGATTAGGATAATGGCTGGTCCTTATGGTGTTGATATTGTTGAGCTTCATAAGAAGCACGTCCTCAAGCATAGACTCCACAGGTATCGTCCTGCCAGTAAGAGGATTCGTATCATGTCGGTTCACACCTTTGAAGAAGACTCTCCGCCCATTTACCTTCAGAAGAGAATCCTCGATCCTGACATCGCAGAAACCATGCTTTGTACTGAAAGCCATCTCATCCTTTCCCTCAGCATTCTTCTGTACGATCCTTACAGTATAAAGATCAGGATGCTCCGCACACCAGAGAGACACGTCCTTCATGTCGAAATCAAGAACCACATCCTTCGCGATCTCATCAGAAGAAAGAGACACTTCCGCATCAGCGGATGCCACCTTCTCACCAGAAGGATCGAAGACGCTCACCTGCATCTTCTTGAGAGTCTCCTCTGCGGAACGATTATCTACAGTAAGCTTTACCTTTAGCGCGGCATTCCTGAAATCATCAGACAGGACAGAAGAAATGACATGGTCACGGACAGATGCCTTCGGCACATTATACAGATAGACATCCCTGAATATACCGCTCATTCGGAACATGTCCTGACATTCAAGATAAGATCCGTCAGACCAGCGGAAAACCTCGACAGCGAGGCGGTTTTCTCCGTCCTTGAGGAATCCGGTGATGTCAAATTCCGCCACATTGTTGGCACCCTGGGTATATCCCACATACTTTCCGTTGACCCATACGTTAGCGGCAGAATAGATACCGTCAAAATGGATATATGTGCGCTGTCCCCTCCAGCTATCCGGCACAGTAAAGTACCGGACATATGATCCTACAGGGTTGATTCCGTAATTCGCTCCCCCATCATTGAACTTCGGGCGGGCCTTGATGAAAGGAGGGGTATTGTCATGCGGATATTCCACATTTGCATATATAGGTCTGTCGTAGCCCTGCATCTCCCAACAGCTCGGCACCGGGATATCATCCCATCCGGACGCATCGAAGTCTTCTGCGTGAAAATCCATCGGACGGAGCGAAGGTTCCGGCACGAAGTGGAACTTCCATGTACCGTTAAGCGAACTGTAGCGGGAATTCACCGGTTCAGTCCATGGAGTATCATAATATGCCTTGTCCTGAAGCATTTCCGCCTCACTCGAATACGGCATATATGTAGCCACGCCTGCTTCCTTGTTTATTGCGAAGACTGTCTCATCCTCCCATATATTCTTCACTGCCGCAGTCTGCTCCTCCGCTTCATCAATTCCTGTCAGGATAAACCTCCAATGAGCCTTCTTATCTTTCGAAACACGCTTCCTGTCTGCAAGCACAGGGGTTCCTGCCTCTGATACAACTACAGCAAGCTGCGGCATGTTCGAAGGAACAAGCATATATGAATCATTTCCCACAGGAGATATGGTCCATAGCTGCGACTCGTCACTACCGTTGTTTTCCGCAACACGCAGGCTGCCGTCACTTGCAACATGAATCACAAGACCTGAATCCGGAGATATGAGACGATAACTTCCGGAAAGTTCCGCAACCTTCCAGTCCATCTCCTCCGAAGACGACAAAGACACATTGTCACCGACATTACCGCCTGCAACAATATGTCCATATGAATCTGATACTGAATTGATTGAATAACGTCCGTCAGGATTGAAAGTCTCCTTTCCATTCAGAGAAAAGGCTCCCGCGAAAACGAAGGTGAGTGCAATAAATAGCGTTCTGAACATAATTAGTCGTATTTATGCACGAATATAGCCTTTTTCCGCCTACTCCGCAACAAGGCTTCCCGTATTCCTTGCCTTGTCATAGCCGAAACGTACAGGATCGTCATACTTTTCCTGAAGCATGGCAAGTTCCGCCTTGAGAGTCTCCGTTATCTCCCCATACCCTTCCTTTCCGTAAAGATTATCCATCTCTGAAGGATCATTCTGAAGGTCATAGAGTTCCCAGAAATCCTGGTCATTGTAGAAATGGATGAGCTTATAGCGGTCCGTACGCACACCGAAATGACGCATAACCTGATGTTCGGCAGGATATTCATAGAAATGGTAGTAAAGGGACGAACGCCAGTCATCAGGACTCTCCCCTTTGAGCAGAGGAACGAGCGAGACTCCGTGAATATCTTCAGGTACCTCAACGCCTGCGAGCTCAAGGAATGTAGGGGCAAAGTCGATATTCTGAACGAGTTCCCCAATATCCCCTTTTCTTTCAAAGCGGTCCGGAAGACTCATCACAAGAGGGGTACGCATCGATTCCTCATACATGAACCTCTTGTCGAACCATCCATGCTCTCCCATATAGAAGCCCTGGTCGGAAGTATATACGATAAGGGTATTCTTGTCAAGTCCTTTTTCCTTGAGATAGTCCAGGACCCTTCCCACATTGTCGTCAAGACTCTTCACGACCTTGGCATAATCCCTCATATATCTCTGGAACTTGAATTCGGCCAGTTCGTCACCTTTAAGGTCGCGTGAGATGAAATCAACCGCAAGGGAGTCATAGAATGCATCGTATTCCTTCCTTTCCGCAGAGTCCAGTCTGGAAATGAAGCCCTTATATGCATCCGTCAGACGCGTCTTTGCACCTTCGGTGAATATTTTCGTGTCATAAACGATGTCCATATCCTTTCCGATATGCATTTCCTGACGCGCCGCAGCTGTCCTTCCAGCATAGTCATCATAGAAATTGTCAGGCAGCTCAAATGTCTTGTCCTCGTATTCACGAAGATATTTCATTTCTGGCAGCCAGTTCCGGTGGACAGCCTTGTGGTGGATCATGATGCAGAAAGGCTTGTCCTTGTCACGTCCCCTTTCAAGCCATTCGATGCTCTTGTCAGTGATGATGTTGGTAAGATAGCCCTTCTCCTGATGCATCTGCCCGTCGGCAGTAATGAAATGAGGGTTGTAATAGTCACCCTGGCCGGGAATGATCTCCCAATAGTCAAATCCTTCCGGATTTGCCTCGAGATGCAGCTTTCCCACAATGGCAGTCTGATATCCGGCCTCCTGCAGAAGTTTCGGGAAGGTCTGCTGACTGAAATCAAATACACAGGAGCTGTTGTCATAGAAATGATTTGCACAGCTGTGTTTTCCGGTCAGGAGACATGCACGGGAAGGACCGCTGAGGGAATTGGCCACGAATGCGTTGGTGAAACGCACGCCGTCTGCTGCGATCCTGTCAAGATTAGGAGTATGCACATGCCTGTCATCAAAGCAGCTCATCATCTGGGCCGTATGGTCATCAGTCATGATGAACACGATGTTGCACCTCCTGTCGGCATCACTGCATGATGCCAAAGAACCGATGGCGGACATTGCCGCCATCGCATAATAGAATCTTTTGTCAACTGTCATGTCCTGTTAACACTTCTATTCCCTGCAGAAAGCAGCCATCTCATCCATATGAGCCATGACGCTTCTGAAAAGAGCCATCTGATTGCGAGTACGCACCAGATTATGCTCCGGATATGATGTCTTGTAATATGTGTCGCCGTTGATGTAGTCTGCAAAGAAACGCACTGCCTGCATGAATGGGAAAAGGGCGGCAGCATACGGAAGGTTCTCCTTCTCCACCGGAGTCAGGAACACCGAGGCAGACTCGAGATATCCCTTTGCAAACGACCTGAATATGTCCATATCGAAGGCTACCTTGTCGATTTCAGGGCAGTCTTCCGCAACCTTGTTGGCAGCAGTACGGAGAAAATCTCCGAAATCGGAGAAGATGAAGCTCGGCATGACAGTGTCGAGATCTATCACGCAAAGCACATTGCCTTCCTTGTCGAAGAGCATATTGCTGACCTTTGTATCGCAATGACAGATGCGCTTCGGAAGTTTTCCTTCCCTATGAAGTCTCTCCGCAAGACACATGTCGTCGATATGCCTTTCGATTTCAGCGAGTATCACACGGACCTCCTCCTCGGCCAATCTTCCTGCAGCATCCGCCTCGACAGCCTCACGAAGCTGACGTGCCCTCAACTCCATATTGTGGAAATCAGGAATGGTCTCGCCAAGCTGCTCCGGAATATCCGCAAGCATTGCCTGGAAATTTCCGAAGGCCTTTCCGGCATGATAAGAGTATTCCGGATTGACGGTCTCGACTGTAACGGAATCCTTTATGAACGCAGAAACTCTCCAATATGTCTCCCCGTCGGTCCAGTATGTCCTCGGCGAATCCTTCAACGGAATGAATTCCAGCACCTTCCTGTCCAGGTCCTTTTCACCGGCCTCCTGCAGCTTCGCGCGTATATGCGATGTCACACATTCGATATTATGCTGAAGAAGCTCCACATCCTTGAATATGGCATTGTTCACCCTCTGAAGGACATAGGATTCTCCCTCGGAGGTGCAGACGCGATAGGTATCATTGATAAGTCCGTTACCTAAAGGAGAGATTTCCGTAACCTCTCCCTTCAGCATGAAACAGGAAGCTATTGCCTTTAACTTTTCCATATGATTATTCAGCAAATGCGTACTTGAATCCATCCACCTTATTCCACTCTCCACGTGTGAAGTCCGGAACTGCCACAGGCATAGATCCGTTCTCGAGAGAGATTCTTGAAAGCTCGCTGATGCAGCACCACTCGGCAAGGTCATACACGTCCATATCGAGCGGAAGTCCATGGTGCAGACAGTATACAAGTCTGTAGTCCATGATGAAGTCCATCCCGCCATGGCCTCCCACGCGCTTTGCCACCTCGACAAGCTCCGGAGTCATGAGAGGATTAGGATATTGCTGCTGAAGCTTCGAAAGTTCTTCGCCAGAATAGATCTTCTCCACTCCGAGAGCATCATATCCGGCCTCCATAGAAGCGTTTTCACGGAGACAGTAAAGTTCGAGCGGGTATTTTCCGGCATATCCGTCTGTTCCGACCACCTGATACATACGGTCATAAGGACGAGGAGTCAGCACATCATGCTGGATGAGCATTGTCTTGCCGTTTTCTGTTCTGATGAGAGTGTTGGTCTGGTCGGCATTCTTGAAGTCAGGACATGGCTGTCCGGTCTTGAGTTCATAGACCTTCGGGCCGTTGAAAGGAGCCGTATCCATAGAAACGAGGGTCTTCATGCGGTCTCCTCTGTGAATGTCAAGCACCTGACATACAGGTCCTATGCCGTGAGTAGGATAGACATCTCCTCTGAAGTCCTTGTTATATTCAAGTCTCCAGCTGTTCCAGTATTCGCTCCAGTACGGATCGAGGCAATGGTGATATGCACCCTCAACATGGATGACCTCACCAAGCACGCCCGCCTGAACCATTGCCAATGTTGACATCTCGAAAAAGTCATATATGCAGTTTTCGAGCATCATGCAATGCTTGCGTGTCTTCTCCGACATGTCGATAAGGGCCCAGATCTCCTCAAGAGTATTTGCAGCAGGCACCTCCACAGCCACATGCTTTCCGCATTCCATGGCATAAAGAGCCATCGGAACATGAGTCTTCCAGTCTGTGCAGATATACACCAGGTCCACCTCCGGGCTCTCGCAGAGTCCTCTCCATGAATCTTCAGCTCCTCCGAAAGTCTGCACCTGATCGATTCCGCGTCTCTTCAGGATCTGCACGCTGTTCTCCACCTTGTCTTCCTGCAGGTCACAGAGTGCAGTCACCTTTGCATCAGGGACATAAGTAAGTCTGTCCACCGCGCTGGCACCTCTCATGCCCAGACCGATGACACCGATTCTTACGGTCTCGATAGGATCAGTGGCAAGTCCCACCACGCTTTCCTGACCGGCCGGACGCTCCGGCACATCAACACAAATGACATTTTCTGTTCTTTCAGAACAAGAGACGGCACCCACAACAAGGGCCACAAGGAAAAATAGATATTTCTTCATGTCAGCAATATTTTCTGCTAATATACGGCATTCTCATCTATAAATCAAGCCTGCCGCCAAATGGTGACGACAGGCTTGTATACATTATATCCCGAAGGGACTGTTAATGCTTGAAGTGGCGCATTCCTGTGCAGAGCATTGTGATGCCGCACTCGTTTGCCTTCTTTACAGAATCTTCGTCACGAACGCTTCCGCCAGGCTGTACGATAGCCTTCACGCCATACTCCGCAGCGAGGGTTACAGTATCATCGAATGGGAAGAAGCCGTCTGATCCGAGTACGAGAGCCTCGTTCCTGATGTCCTTGCCAATCTCTGCAAGAGCTGCTGAAGCCTGCTCAAGGGCGATCTTTGCAGAACCTACACGGTTCATCTGACCAGCACCCACTCCGAGAGTAGCACCGTCCTTCACAACTACGATCGCATTAGACTTCACATGCTTTACGATTCTCCATGCGAAATCGAGGTCAGTAAGCTGTGCCTCACATGGCTTTGCCTCTGTCACGCACATGTCTGCGACAACTGTCTTGGTGTCGATGTCCTGCTCCTGAACGAGGATACCTCCGTTCATGCTGACATACATGTTGTGTCCACCCTCTTCCTTGCTCATGTCCACCTTGAGAAGACGGAGATTCTTCTTTGTGCAGAGAACCTCAAGAGCCTCGTCTGTGAATGAAGGAGCCATGATGATCTCAAGGAAGATAGGCTTCATAAGCTCTGCAACCTCCTTGTTCACCTCACGGTTCACGGCCACGATACCGCCGAAGATGCTGACCTTGTCAGCCTCATATGCCTTCTTCCATGCATCAACCACATCTGTTCCGATGGCTGCGCCGCATGGATTCATATGCTTGAGACCTACGCAGAAAGGAGCATCGAACTCACGCACGATGTTGAGTGCCGCATTTGCGTCCTGGATATTGTTGTATGAAAGTTCCTTGCCGTTGAGCTGCTCCGCTGTAGCGAGCGAGTAAGGAACCTTGTCCATAGTTGCATAGAATTTGGCGTTCTGATGAGGGTTCTCACCATAACGGAGGGTCTGCTTGAGGTCATACTCAAGGAAGAGTTTCTCGTTAAGACCTGCCGCCTTGCGCATATAGGTAGAGATCATCATGTCATACTCTGCAGTATGGGTATATGCCTCTGCCGAAAGCTGAAGACGTGTCTCCTTTGTAGTGTTGCCAGTCTCTCTGATCTCACTGATGATCTTCGCATAGTTCTCAGGATTGCAGACAACTGTGACCGCACTCCAGTTCTTTGCTGCAGAACGAAGCATTGAAGGACCTCCGATGTCGATGTTCTCGATTGCATCCTCCATAGTCACATCCTGCTTTGCAATAGTCTGCTTGAACGGATAAAGGTTCACACACACCATGTCGATGAACTCGATTCCGTTTTCCTTGAGCTGCGCGATATGGCTGTCAAGGTCGCGACGGCCAAGAAGACCTCCATGAACCTTTGGATGAAGTGTCTTTACACGTCCGTCACAGATTTCAGGGAATCCTGTGATCTCGCTGATGTTGATCACATCAAGTCCTGCATCCTGCAGAAGCTTCATAGTCCCTCCGGTTGCGATGATCTCCCAACCGAGTTCCACTAACTGACTGGCGAATTCTACTACTCCAGTCTTATCACTTACACTAAATAACGCTCTCATATATGTTTATATTAGAATTTCAAACACTGTCTTGCCGGTCCTTCCGGCAATATATAAAGATGCCCGACCAGGTCGGGCATGACATTAATATACAAATTCTCCGAATTCCGAACGGATGATGAGTTCCTTATGGTCGCACTCTTCCACACGACCCACAACCTGCGCATCGATACCGAAGCTCTTTGAGATCGCGATAACCTCCTCTGCATGTTCAGGAGAGAGATATACCTCGAGTCTGTGACCCATATTGAACACCTTGTACATCTCCGCCCAGTCTGTTCCGCTCTGTTCATGGATAGTCTTGAAGAGAGGCGGCACAGGGAAAAGGTTGTCCTTGATGACACGGATATTGTCTCCCACGAAATGGAGGATCTTGGTCTGCGCACCGCCTGAGCAGTGAACCATGCCATGGATTTCAGGTCTCAATGCATCAAGAAGCTTCTTCACCACAGGCGCATAGGTACGGGTAGGAGAAAGAACGAGCTTTCCGGCATCTACAGGAGAACCTTCCACTGCATCGGTAAGCTTGAGTCCGCCGCTGTAAACGAGGTCTTCAGGGACACCCTTGTCGTAGCTCTCCGGATATTTCTCGGCAAGATACTTCGAGAACACATCGTGACGGGCGCTGGTAAGACCGTTGCTGCCCATTCCGCCATTATATTCCTTCTCATATGTAGCCTGTCCGAAAGAAGCAAGACCCACGATCACGTCGCCGGGACGGATATTCGCATTGTCGATTACATCGCTGCGCTTCATACGGCAGGTCACGGTAGAGTCTACTATGATGGTGCGTACAAGGTCGCCCACATCGGCAGTCTCACCACCTGTCGCATAAACTCCGACACCCATCTCGCGAAGCTCCGCAAGGAGTTCGTCAGTTCCGTTGATGATCGCGCTGATCACCTCACCAGGAACAAGAAGCTTGTTACGGCCGATTGTAGAAGAAACGAGGATATTGTCCACCGCTCCCACACAGAGAAGGTCATCGATGTTCATGATCAGAGCATCCTGTGCGATACCTTTCCATACGCTGAGGTCGCCTGTCTCCTTCCAGTAGAGATATGCAAGTGATGACTTTGTTCCGGCACCGTCAGCATGCATGATGTTGCAGTACTCCGGATCGCCGCCTAAAATATCAGGAATGATTTTGCAGAAAGCCTTTGGGAAAACACCTTTGTCAATGTTCTTGATAGCGTTGTGCACATCCTCCTTCGATGCGGACACACCACGCTGCATATACCTTTGGTTGCTCATATCAGGTCTGTTTTTGAATTCGGGCGCAAAGATAACAAAAGAAAGCGAGACCCGAAAGGGCCCCGCCTTAAAACATCATTCATCTTTATGCCCGGCACGATAGAGCTGCCAGGAGTTATAGATATTGTGCCATATGCTGTACAGACCGCCTACGATGGCCGTTTCCGGCGTCATGAATGTATAGGCCATCCATATTGCGAACACTGTATTCTTCTGTCCGAGCGACTGTCCTGCAGTCACCTTCCTGACTTCCTTTCCCCTTTGGACTGCAAGTTCGTCAGCCTGAAGACGCAAGGCCCTCGGGCGGTAAGTACTGCCGACAAAGCGGCCGGCCGCAAACTGGAATGCGCAACATACGAGAGACACTGCAGACATCGAGAGGATAAGACCCCAGGACATGTCACTCTGCACTATAGACTTGGTCGTGATCGAAATCGCGAGAGTCAGAGCCACCGCCCAAAGGTAGAACGGGAGGTCGGGATATTGCAGCAGTCTGCGGTGCACCCTCGGAAACATATATCTTATAAGCCATGCACACAGGCACGGGGTTATGAGCAGAGGAAAGACCTTCGACAAGATCAGTCCGAAAGCTGTCCAGAAATCAGCATCGGATGACTGGCGGATCATTGGCAGCATCAGAGGAACAAGCAGAGCGGTGAGGAGGTTTATAAGGACGACATATGTCGTTATTCCCGGCACATCACCTCCAAGCTTGCGCGTAACCACGGCGGCTGCTGTAGCTGTGGGACATATGAAGCACAACATTGCACACTCGAGCAGAATCACCCAGTTTTGCGAGCCTTCCGGCATCCACTTCAAAAGTCCTGCGGCCATAAATGCCAGCGCCACAAAAAGGCCTCCCTGTATCAGGAGGAGCCACCAATGCCAGCGGTGTGGCTTCAGATCCTTCGGCTCTATCCTGCAGAATGTCAGAAAAAGCATGGCAAAAATCAGCATCGGCTGCATGAAAGACACTATTTCCGCCAGGAAAGGTCCGGCCCTATGTATCGGAGCAGGCATTACATGATATAACAGGTATACAGACGCGCCGCCCACCATCGCGATGGGCAACATCCATTCCTTTATGATCTTCTTCATATCCATACCCGCAAAGGTAATAAAAAATCCCCGGCATGAGCCAGGGATCGATGTTATTCCTCGTTGTAAAGAGATGTCGGATATTCATGGTTGAAGCAAGCGAGGCAAAGGTCCTCACGATGTCCCGCTGCAAGCATTCCTTCATGCGAGAGGAAGGCAAGAGAATCGGCATCGATGAGCTTGCAGACCTGCTCCACGCTGTTGCTGTTGCTGATAAGCTCTTCCGGAGTATGCACATCCACACCATAGTAGCATGTATACTTCAGAGGCGCACTGGCAATGCGGACATGAACTTCAGCAGCACCTGCCTCACGAAGCATCTTCACAATCTTGAGGGATGTGGTACCGCGCACGATGGAGTCATCCACCAGCACTACCCTCTTACCCTTGACAATTGTCTTGACCGGAGAAAGCTTCATCTTCACGCCTTTCTCACGAAGGCTCTGCGTAGGAAGGATGAATGTACGGCCCACATATTTGCTCTTGATAAGTCCCATCTCATATGGAAGTCCGCTGGCCTCGGCATAACCCTGGGCTGCACTCAAGCTCGAATCCGGAACACCGATCACGATGTCCGCATCAGCTGGAGCTTCGTGAAAAAGAAGTCTTCCCGACTCCTTTCTGTAATTATGCACATTACAGCCTTCGATATCACTGTCAGGACGGGCAAAATACACATACTCCATTGCACACATCGCATGACGCACAGGCCCTGCATAGAACTGGCTGCGCACGCCATGATGGTCGATAGTCACGATCTCACCGGGCTCGACATCACGGATATATTCTGCACCTATCACATCAAATGCACATGTCTCACTTGCGACAACATAGCCGTCCCCGAGCTTTCCGAGAGCAAGAGGATGAAAGCCATATTTGTCACGACATGCATAGATTCTGCGTCCGGTCATGACAACAAAGGCAAATGCACCATCAATCTGATTCAGTGCATTCTTGAGAGCATTGATACGCGGCTGGTCCTTGTCGATACCCTGCTTCTTGATAAGATGAGCCAGGACTTCAGCATCCGAAGACGACTGGAAAAGGCTGCCCCTGTCCTCAAGGTCCGAACGAAGCTGGTTATAATTGACTATCTGACCGTTGTTGGCCATGGCAAAGTCTCCGGAATTGTGATGGAAGAGGAAAGGCTGGATGTTTTCTGTTCCCTTGCATCCGGCATTGCTGTAACGCACATGGCCAATAGCCATTCTGCCCGGAAGCTTTTCCATCTTCTTCTCATTGAAGACCTCATTGACAAGGCCTTCACCCTTCACTCTGTGGAATTCTCCTTCAGAATCCACTGTGACGATACCGCAGCCCTGCTGACCGCGATGCTGAAGAGCGTGAAGTCCATAGTAGGCAAGACCTGCCGCATCCTCAACTCCATAGATGCCTATGACTCCACACTCATGGTGAAGCTTGTCATCCCTATAATTGTTGTTACACTTACACATTGTTGTTCTGTTTATATAAGATCCCCGGTCATGACCGGGGATCGTGATTTCCGTCATTACCTTCCGGCAATCATATCAATTATTCACCACGAAAATATTTCACGGCATTGTCAAAGAGCGGCTGCTCAAGCCCCTCATCCATGATGTTCTTGAAGAGGTTGCCCTCGAAGCGCTCTGTATGACCCATCTTTCCAAGGATCTGGCCATTGCGGCTTATGATACCCTCGATAGCATAGTATGATCCGTTCGGGTTGTATGGAGACTCCATTGTAACCTCCTCATCGATAGGATCCACATACTGGAAGGCCACCTGTCCGTTTGCAAAGAGTTCCTTCGCAAACTCCTCGTTCACGACAAACTTACCCTCGCCGTGGCTGACAGCAATTGTATGAAGATCGCCTATGGCAAAGCCTGAAAGCCATGGAGAATTAACAGTCGAAACGCGTGTTGTGACCATCTGCGAGATATGACGGTTGATGTCGTTGCGGAAGAGTGTAGGACTGTCCTTTGTCACCTGACCAAGTCGGCCATATGGAAGGAGACCTGACTTCACGAGGGCCTGGAATCCGTTGCAGATACCGAGAATGAGGCCACCACGGTCGATAAGGGCATGGATCGCGTCAGCGATATCCTTGTTGTTCAGCACATTGGCGATGAACTTACCGCTTCCGTCCGGTTCATCTCCCGCAGAGAATCCGCCGCAGAGCATGAGGATATGACACTCGTCGATATTCTTCTTCATTTCCGCGATAGAACGGAAGATGTCCTCTTCTGTAAGGTTGCAGAATACGCTCATGCGCACTTCGGCACCGGCATTGCGCCAGGCCTTTGCAGAGTCATAATCGCAGTTTGTACCAGGGAATACCGGGAGATATGCGACAGGCTTCTCCACCGGTTCGCCCTTATATTTAAGGTCTGCCTTCTTCGCCTTGAACGGCTTCACGCCGTCGAGGCCTGCAGGAACCACATTCTGATTGTATGCTTCGGCAGTGTCAGGATATACCTGTGCGAATCTCGCTCCGTTGACATCCATGAGTTCGAAGATATCGAGCTTCTTGCCGTTGATTGTGAGTTCGCTTTCCTCTCCGTCAGTAACCTCTCCCACGAGAACAGCGTTCGGATAGTCAAGCTCGCCCTCAACCTCCACGAGGATAGAACCGTAACCGTAGTTGAAGAGTTCCTTCTCGTCGTATGTGATCTTTGCATCAAGTCCGTTACCGAAAGACATCTTGCAGACAGCCTCTGCAAGTCCGCCGAATCCGAGAGCATATCCGGACACGATCTTCTCCTCGCAGATCTGCTCATGGACATATTTCCAGTTTGCCTTGAGCTGCTCTACATCAGGCATATGGTTGGCAAGCGGAGTATGCTTGATGAGATAGAGCTTGTTACCCTCGTACTTGAGTTCCGGAGAAATCACGAGGTCAGCATCTACCGTAGTGATACCGAATGCCATGAGCATCGGCGGCACATTGATGTTCTCGAATGTTCCGCTCATCGAGTCCTTGCCTCCGATCGAAGGAAGACCGAACTCAACCTGCATCTTGAGAGCTCCGAGAAGAGCCGAAAGCGGCTTGCCCCAAGACTTGCGGTCAGTCATTCTCTCGAAATACTCCTGATATGAGAAACGCATCTTCTCATATGAAGCACCTGCAGCGACAACCTTCGCACATGCCTCGACAACTGCATATGCAGCGCCGTGGTAAGGGCTCCAGCTTGCGATGAAAGGATTATATCCGAAAGCCATGATTGAAGCTGTGTCCGTGTAGCCGTCAACAGGAAGCTTCTGTACAGACACCTGTGTCTCTGTAGACTGGAGCATACCTCCGAAAGGCATGAGGACTGTCGAACGGCCGATTGTAGAGTCGAACATCTCGATGAGTCCCTTCTGTGAAGTCACATTAGGATCCTGGAGATTGTTGAAGATCTTCTCCTTGAGATCCTCACCCTCTACTGTACGCTCGAACGGATTTGTGTTCTCCACAGCACCTACCGTAGCCTTTGCATAATGCTTTGCTCCGGCACTGTCGATGAACTCACGCGAAAGATCCACTACGAGCTTGTCTCCGTTGAACATACGCATGCGGCCTCTGTCAGTAACATCAGCTACATGTGTAACCTCGACATTCTCGCTCGCACAGTAAGCCATCATGGCCTCCTTGTCCTTCGCCTCGATCACCACCGACATACGCTCCTGCGACTCGCTGATCGCAAGCTCTGTCGAGTTGAGACCGTTATACTTGACAGGGACTCTGTCAAGATATATGTCAAGACCATCGGTAAGCTCGCCGATCGCAACGCTGACACCGCCGGCACCGAAGTCATTTGATTTCTTGATAAGCTTTGTAACCTCCGGACGACGGAAAAGCCTCTGAAGCTTTCTCTCCTCCGGTGCGTTACCCTTCTGAACCTCACTTCCGCAAGTCTCGAGAGATTCCTCTGTGTGCTCCTTTGATGAACCTGTAGCTCCACCTACACCATCACGGCCGGTACGACCTCCGAGAAGGAGAACAACATCTCCCGGAGCCGGGCTCTCACGGCGTACGCTGTCAGCCTTCACCGCACCTACCACGGCACCCACCTCAAGACGCTTCGCAACATATCCTTCATGGTAAACCTCGCGGACATGAGTCGTAGCAAGTCCGATCTGGTTGCCATAGCTTGAATATCCATGGGCAGCCTTGCGTGAAATTATGCTCTGCGGAAGCTTTCCAGGCATGGTCTCCGATACCGGGAGATAAATGTCGCCGGCGCCGGTCACACGCATTGCCTGATAAACATATGCCCTGCCTGAAAGCGGGTCACGGATCGCACCGCCAAGACAAGTTGCGGCACCGCCGAAAGGCTCGATCTCTGTAGGGTGGTTGTGAGTCTCGTTCTTGAACTGGAGGAGCCACTTCTCTGTAGTCATCTCGCCCTCGTCATTCACGATGTCCACATCCACATAGATGCTGCATGCATTGTTTTCCTCACTCACCTCCATGTCGTCTAGAAGACCCTTCGACTTGAGATAGCGGGCGCCAACGGTAGCCATGTCCATAAGGTTCACACCCTTGTGCTCCCTGCCGAGCTCCTGACGGATCTTCATGTAAAGATTGAGTGTTCCGTCGATCTCTTCCTTGAGGAAAGACTCCTCTACGTCGATATCCTCGAGCTCTGTTGTGAAGGTGGTATGGCGGCAATGGTCGCTCCAGTATGTATCGAGGATGCGGAGCTCTGTCTCGAACGGATCGCGTCCCTCTGCCTTGAAATAATTGACGACCTCACGAAGGTCATCAGCATTCATTGCAAGACCCATCTTCTTGCAATATGGAGCAAGTTCCTCCTCTGTAAGTGCGGTAAGTCCTTCAAGGACAGGAACCGGAGCCACTTCAGGCTGCTCCATCGCAGTAAGCTTCGCAAGATCCTTCTCGCGTGACTCCACTGCATTGATATAATATTTTCTGATCTTGGCCAGAGTCTCGTCCAATGTGTCTGCAGGAAGGATGATGAGCTTCGAGCTCTTGATGCTCACCTTTGCCGAAGGGTCGATGAGACGCACGCAGTCCACGGCAGAAGCCGCACGCTGGTCAAACTGGCCCGGAAGATATTCCACAGCGATATACTTTGAATCCGACAGGTCACACTCGTCTGCAACACTGTCTGTCACGATCTCTCCGAACACGCTGTAGCGGCTCTTCTCGAGAAGTTCCTCCGAGAAACCGAAGAGGTCATAGACATTGAGGAAACGCAGCGACGGAAGTTCGAGCTGAAGGTTCTCGTTCAGCTCGTTCAGAAGGCTGCGCGCCTCTACCTGAAATTCAGGATACTTTTCTACGAAAATGCGGTAATTGTTCATATCTGCTTACCTTATTGATTGAATCTTGATTGGATTTTCCAGAGAAGGATTATCAGATTGTAGCATCGAGCACCTTCTGGGTCTGCTCCTGCCTGAACTGGTCAAGCTTTGCAGCGAGAGCCTCATCGGTAAGTGCAAGGATCTGGGCAGCGAAAAGTCCTGCATTCTTCGCTCCGTTGATAGCCATTGTGGCTACAGGGATTCCGGCCGGCATCTGAACGATAGACAGAAGTGAATCCATTCCGCCGAGAGCCTTGGTCTGGATAGGGACTCCGATGACAGGCACTGTGGTCATTCCCGCAACAACACCTGCAACATGAGCGGCTCCGCCTGCACCGGCGATGATAACGCCTATTCCCTCACTCTTTGCAGATTTTGCAAACTCACACATCAGATCCGGAGTTCTGTGCGCGCTGATTACCCTTTTCACAACCTCAACCCCGAAACCTTCGAGGACATTAATCGCCTGCGACATGATGTCAAGGTCGCTGGTCGAACCCATGATTATAGCTACTTTCATAATGTCATATATTAAGTCGCAAAGATAATCATTTTTTAATGTTATTTTATATATTTTTGCATGTAGAAGAAAACCATCATCATGAAAAACAGCATCATAATCCTATTTTCAGCCATCATGGCTGCTGCAGCCGGATGCAACAGTCAGACAGGCGCAGCACCGGAGTACCTGATACCGCAGCCGAAGGAAATCACGATCAACAGCACAAAGACGATCCGATTGGGCGGAATCACCCAGGTCATCGACAGCACATCAGAGCTCCCGGAAGAAGGATATACCATCACTATGAACGGCAATACGGCAGAGATCAAAGCCTCTGACCATCAGGGAATAATGCGTGCGAAAGCCACCCTCGCACAGCTGGCCGGCCTCACTCCGGACACATTTGCAGAGGAAGACGCATTCCGCAACGCAAGGGTGCCGGACATCACGATAAAGGACTGGCCGTCATTTCCTTTGAGAGGATTCATGCATGACACCGGCAGGAACTTCCGTGAAGTCGAAACCCTCAAGAAAGAGATTGATCTCATGGCATTCTACAAGGTGAACGTATTCCACTGGCACCTGACCGACAACCCCGCGTGGAGGATCGAATGCAGGGCATACCCGCAGCTCAACGACCCGCAGTATCAGCGCGCAGGCAGGGATGAGGGACGATTCTACACCTACAGTCAGATCCGCGAAGTGATCGCTTATGCCAGAGAACGCGGAGTCATGGTGATTCCGGAAATCGACATGCCGGGACACAGCCAGTATTTCGACAAGACATTCGGATTCCCGATGGCATCGGAGGAAGGAATGGAAGTGCTCAAGAAATGCCTCAAGGAGTTCATGGAAGAGATTCCGGCAGAAGACTGCCCTTACATACACATCGGATCGGATGAGGTGTATATCGCTGACCCACAGGGATTCATGCAGTTCTGCGAAGGAATAGTCAGAGAAGGCGGACGCACACCGATGGCATGGTATCCGGGACTTCCTTCGGACGAGGGAACCGTTTCACAGATATGGTCGGAGGCCGGCAGAGTCGCGGCGGGAACTGACTTCCCCGGCAGATATGTCGACTCATACATGGGATATCTGAATCTCGGAAACCCTCTTGTGAACACATCATATTTCTTCCTGCACCAGCTCTGCGGAACAGAGGAATGTGACGGCAAGGCCATGGGAGGAATCCTCTGCCTGTGGAACGATACAAGGGTGGCCGACAAGAGCCGCACCTTCCCTCATAACGGAATGCCGGAAGGACTTCTCGGTTTTGCGGAAAGCAGCTGGAAAGGCGGAAAGGGCTACGGACACGACAACCCTTACCTTCTCCCGGAACCAGGAACACCGGCCCACGAAGCACTCCTTTCATTCGAGAAGAAGCTTGCATTCCACAGAGACAACTTCTTGAAAGCCTGGGATGTAAGATGGGTCGCAAATGCTGCCTTGCCATGGAAGGTCAGCATATCTTCAGACGGAGGCTCCGAGCTTCTTGCCCAGACATCGGCATGGGGTGGATGCATCGACCTGAACGCATTGTGCAGGAAAAACGGAATCACCCCGGGAGCAGAAAGACTCGAAGTGTGCATGACAACTGAAATATACGCAGAGAGCGACACAACCATCACGGCATGGGTGGGCTTCGACTCTCCTGCCCGCTCCAACAGAATGTCCGACGGAATCGGCGAACAGGGCAGATGGGAATGTTCTGCAAGAGTATTTGCCGGAGACACGGAAATCTTCCCGGCAAAGCCTTGGAACGAACCGGGAGCATACCGTTTCCACTTCCCTACATGGCACAAGCCGGCCAACGAGCTGCCTTATACAGACGAGCAGTTCTTCTGGACCCGCGAACCGGCACAGATACCTTTGAAGGCCGGATGGAACACAGTCCGCATAGAATGCCCTCGCGTGTTCAACGCAGCAATATGGGTAGCCGCATTCGCCCCTGTCTCACAGACCGAGGACGGCAGGATTTCGGAGGCGACCGGAATCATCTGCAGATAGGCCGACATATTGCAAACGAACGGAATAATAGCTATATTTGCAGGTTGCAGCCTCGTGGCGGCAAAAAAGCGTGAGACACACGGGAAAAACTGTATCAGGAATATGAGAGAACTTTATATAACCAATTCTCTTTCAAGAAAGAAAGAGATCTTCAAGCCGATCAACGAAGGCCATGTAGGCCTTTATGTATGCGGCCCTACAGTCTATGGAGACGCGCATCTGGGACATGCAAGACCAGGCGTGACATATGACGTATTCGTAAAACTTCTCAAGCACCTCGGCTACAAGGTGCGCTATGTGCGCAACATCACCGACGTGGGACATCTCGAGCACGATGCGGACGAGGGAGAAGACAAGATTGCAAAGAAGGCGAGGCTCGAGCAGCTCGAGCCTATGGAAGTGGTGCAGAGATGTACCCTCGCCTACCATGAAGCGATGAGGATGCTCAACGTGGCACCTCCTTCGATCGAGCCGCGCGCTTCGGGACACATAATCGAGCAGATCGACCTTGTCAAGAAGATCCTTGATGCTGGATACGCATATGAAAGCAACGGATCGATATATTTCGACGTACTCAAATACGACAAGGACCACAAGTACGGCATCCTTTCGGGCCGCACCCTCGACGAGGTAAAGGAGGGCACACGCGACCTTGACGGACAGCAGGACAAGCGCGCCTCATACGACTTCGCCCTCTGGAAGAAAGCTTCTCCGGAGCACATCATGCGCTGGCCTTCACCATGGAGCGACGGCTTCCCGGGATGGCACCTCGAGTGCTCTGCGATGAGCGAGAAGTACCTCGGCAAGGAATTCGACATCCACGGAGGCGGAATGGACCTTCTCTTCCCTCATCATGAGTGCGAGATCGCGCAGAACACAGCATCACGCGGATGCAGCGGCGTCAAGTACTGGATGCATAACAACATGATCACGATCGAGGGCAAGAAGATGGGCAAATCGCTCGGAAACTTCATCACCCTTCCTGAACTTTTTGCAGGAAAGCACGAGAAGCTTGAACAGGCATATACCCCTATGACCGTACGCTTCTTCATCCTTCAGGCTCACTATCGCGGCACACTCGACTTCAGCAACGAGGCGCTTCAGGCAGCGGAAAAGGGTCTCAAGAGGATCATGCAGGCAGGAAAGGATCTCCGCGCACTCGCTTCAGCAGCAGGTGTGACTGCAGCGCCGGCACTTGCATACGGAGAGTTCGTCCAGGCAGCGGCTCCTTCAGAAATCACAGCAACTAATGCAGAAGTGAAGGCAATCGTGGAGAATGTCTACGACGCTCTCTGCGACGACCTCAACACCCCTATAGCACTTTCGCACATCTTTGACGCAGTACGCATCATCAACACTGTAAAAGACAAGAAGCTTACGCTTGACGCATCTGACTATCAGACTCTTGTAAGCCTCTTCGACAACATCGTATACGGAGTCCTCGGAATTCGCGACGAGGAGAGCGAAGGCGGAAAGGCGGTGCAGACCATCGACGGACTCGTGAACATGGTGCTCGAGCAGAGAAAAGCTGCAAAGGCTGCAAAGGACTGGGCTACATGTGACCGTATCCGCGACGACCTCAAGGCCATCGGAATCCAGATCAAGGACACCAAGGACGGCACAGAGTGGACTTTGGAATAAACTTGGTGCAATTTTATAGGAAAAGCGCTCGCGGTACCCTGAAAAACAAGGGTACCGCGTGCGTTTTTGGCCGTTTTTGCTCTAGGTCACTCATCATTTTTCGTTATATTTGCGAAAAATGCGTAGGTAAACATGTATAAGTTCATTTCATGGAATGTAAACGGCCTGAGGGCCGTGTGCGGAAAAGGTTTCGCAGACATATTCGCAGAGCTTGACGCGGACTTCTTCTGCCTGCAGGAGACAAAGCTTCAGGCAGGTCAGATCGACCTTGAATTCCTCGGTTACAAGTCATACTGGAACTATGCGGAGAAGAAGGGATATTCCGGAACCGCGATATACTCCAGACATGAACCCTTGAGCGTATCATATGGCATCGGGGTGGAAGAACATGACCATGAAGGCCGTGTTGTGACGCTCGAAATGGAAGACTTCTATCTTGTATGCGTATATGTGCCGAACTCGCAGGACGGTCTGAAAAGGCTGGACTACCGCATGAGCTGGGAAGATGATTTCAGGGCATATCTCTGCGGACTCGCGGAAAAGAAAGGTGTGATCGTATGCGGAGACCTCAACGTGGCCCACAAGGAGATTGACCTCAAGAACCCGAAGTCCAACAGGATGAACGCAGGATTCACCGATCAGGAGAGAGAAAAATTCTCGACACTGCTTGACGCGGGATTCATAGACACATTCAGGCACTTCTACCCGGATCAGACAGACATATATTCATGGTGGTCGTACAGGTTCCAGGCAAGGCAGAAGAATGCAGGCTGGCGTATCGACTATTTCGTAGTATCGGAGGACCTGCGCGACAGGCTAGAAGGAGCAAAGATACACACGGACATCTTCGGTTCGGACCATTGCCCGGTGGAACTCACCTTGAAATAAACAGGATTACATATAGAGACAATGATGGGGCATCGAAATTCGGTGCCCCATCATTGAACTATAACCCTATTATTAACAACTAAACTAACCACGACTTAACATTTTGCAAATGATGTGCCAAAACCGAAAACGCGCAAGAAAATTTGTTAATATCCGTGTTTTTCCAGCCAGGACAAGGCATATGAGCATGTAGCCTTGCAGCGAAGCCCGTTAAGATCGGCAAATCTGTATGCCTCACCGACCAGCTCCGAGGCGATGCCGAGCCCTTTTATAGGTTTGGGCACATAGGTATGGGTCACCACCAATGCGCCGTCGCTGATCACATAGTCAACATGGGCTTCATGCCCTTCCACCACCGTCGAGAAACGGCGTTCATTTTCCAGATGTCTGATGTGCGATTTCATTGTACTGCAAATTTGACGCTTCCTTATCAAAAGGGATGCCTCATGCAGGTCAGAATCCTACAAGAAGATTGAACAGAGGCACAATCAGCGAGGTCAATACTCCCATGAGGGCGATCGAAAGACCGCTGACAGCACCTTCCACAGCCCCGAGTTCGATAGCACGTGCCGTACCCAATCCATGAGAAGAACAGCCCATAGCCAATCCTCTGGCAACGGGATCCTTTATCCGGAGGAGCTTCATCACGGCAGGACCTATGACCGCGCCAATAAAACCTGAAAGGATGACCGACACGACAGCAAGGGACGCGTCTCCACCGATGGAACGCGTGATGTCCATTGCGATCGGAGATGTCACAGACTTGGCTTCGAGAGAACGGATGAAGAGTTCGTCGAGTCCTAAAAGCGGACAGAGAAGATAGACGCTCACAACTCCGGTAATGCTGCCGGTAACGACCGCCGACATGATTCCGACAATATGTTCGCGGACTGTCCTGCGGTGACGATAGAGAAGATATCCGAGAGAGACCACGCATGGTCCCAGCATGAAATCTATTATGAAATTAGACTTGACATAATAATCCGGAGATATGTCCAGCGACTTTATGACCGCGATTATCACAGGAATGCTTATTATGAACGGATGCATAAGGGACAGTCCGGATTTCTTCTTGACCCACAGGCCGAGAAGATAGGATCCTACCGTAAGCAGAAGCATCATCGGAACATTACAGAAGATTTCTCCAGCCATCATTTCTTCCTCCATATCTTATCCGTCAGCTGCTTTGTCCATCCGGACACGGCCATGACGATTACGGCTGTAAGGGTCAGCAATATCAGCCATCCCCAGAAATGCACCTTAATGAGCCCCCACATATCCAGGATTCCTATCAGGGCCGGGATGAAGAAAAGGGCCATATTGTCTGTGAGGAAGGTCGCGACATCCCTCACAGAGTCTTCCTTCACCAGTCCGGTCATCAGCGATCCGAACATAAGAATCATTCCCAGTACGCTGCCCGGGACAAAGCCTCCGATAAGGGAAGACAGAAGATTTCCGAGTACGAGATGGAGAAGGATGACGAATATGCCTTTTATGATATTCATGGCTTCAGGGCTTCATATGAATACGATCCGAGGCCGAATAGAATCTGCGTGATGGCCTGGGAAGTATGTGACAGGGTCGCATAGATGATGCCTGTCTCTACCGGAACTCCGTATATCGCTGAGAGGGCGAGACTTATGACGAAATGGAAGGCACCGATACCGCCGGGAACAGGAACCGCAAATCCGACGCCTCCCACCAGCGAAAGGAAGAGAGCATCGACAATGCCAAGTCCGTCAAGGAAGGGAGCTGCCCACATGGTGCTTGCGGCCATAAGCCAATATGTAAGCCATATAGCTGCAGTATAAGCGAAGAAAAGCCATTTCTGCTGCATCTTGAGGCAGCTTGCAAATCCCTGGAGGATGCCGGAAAAGAGCCCCCATACCTTACGGCAGAATCCGTTGGTCTGACGGTAACGCCAGAGTGCATACAGGGCTGCAGCACAGGCCATGGCAAGAAGAGCCACGATCCACCAGATGCTGAAATCAAGGTTCTGCGTAGCCGGAGTCCATATCTGTTCCATGAAGAATCCGCCGAAACGGTCGAAGCCACCGGCCACGACCACGGCAAGCAGGACAAGCATCACGAGGAGCTCCCAGCTGCGCTCGAGCACCACGGTACCGAGAACCTTCTCATAGGAGGCCTTCTTATGCTCCGGATCAGAAGGATCGACAGGCTGCGAGCGACGCGTGATGACACCGCAGCGGATGAATTCTCCGATTCTCGGAAAGATGAAATTGGAAATATTGCCGATATTGACGCCGTTGAAGGCTGTCGTACGGGTTATGCTGTCGTCGATAGGAAGCAGCAGCCTGCGCCAGCGTACTGCGCGAAGCCAGAATGCAAAAGAGCCTGCCGCCATTGAAAGAAGAATATACTCCCACCTGCACGACCTGATCCCGCTGACGAAATCGGCCCACTCGACACCCCTGAACGAGAAGTACAGAAGTGCAGCCGCCAATCCCGCCGACAGAAGATATTTCAGTATTTTCGATAGTCTTTTATCCATATATATTCAATCCCTTCAGGATGCGGCTGCAAATTTATCCAATAATTTGCTAACTTTGTCCGGTTTACATATAAAAAGAATTATTATGGCGTCAATATTAGGCATCGGTAACGCACTGACAGACATCCTTGCAGTTCTTCCTGACGACAGGTTCCTGAAGGAATTCCACCTTCCAAAAGGAAGCATGCAGCATGTGGACATGGAGACAGGAGACAAGATCTGGAAGACTCTCAAGCCTATGGGAGTACAGCTTGTGGCAGGCGGATCCGCAGCCAACACGATAACCGGAACAGCCATCTTCGGAATGGAATCGGGCTTCATCGGCAAGGTGGGCGACGACGATCTGGGACACCTCTTCAAGAGCGACCAGGAGCAGTACGGCATCCGTTCCACACTTCTCAAGGGCGTTCATTCTTCGGGAAAGGCCATGGTGTTCATCACCGCACCGAATGCAGAAAGGACATTCGCCGTATATCTGGGAGCAGCGCTGGAGCTTGTTCCTGAAGACCTCAAGCCAGAATATTTCGAGGGATATGACTATTTCCACATCGAAGGATATCTTGTTCAGAATCAGGCGACTATCCGCAGGGCGGTCGAGCTGGCAAAGGAAGCAGGATGTCTCATATCCATCGACATGGCATCATATAATGTGGTGGAATCCAACGACGCCTTCCTCCATGACATCGTGGAGAACTATGTAGACATCGTATTCGCAAACGAGACAGAGGCCAAGGCCTTCACCAAGATGGAACCTCGCGAGGCTCTCGACGAGATCGCCCGCAGCTGCAAGATCGCGGTGGTCAAGGTAGGCAAGGACGGATCGATGGTCAAGAGCGGCGACGAATACCATTTCATCGAGGCATGGCCGGCAAATCCGGTAGACGCAACAGGAGCAGGCGACACATATGCGGCCGGCTTCCTGTATGCACACTCCCTCGGCATGCCGCTGAAGGTCTGCGGAGAAATAGGATCCATCATTGCTGCGAAAGTAGTGGAAGTCGTCGGCACAAAGATTGACATACCGCGCTGGAAGGCGGCTAAAAAGGAAATACGAGAACTCATAGCAGCAAACACTGAAGCAGAATAGACTATGCTTGACACGATATTCAGATTTTTCCGCGAAAGGAAGATAAAGAAGTTCCTCAGCGACATCCCGACAGGAATGCGCTCGCTCAGGAACATATCTTCTGCAAACGTAATCATAGATGTCGAAGAACCGGGATTCGAGCTCCTCAAGGAAGATATACTTGCCTGGGGCCGCCAGAAGGGCCTGAAGGTCAACATATATTTCTTCGACTTCAGGAAGATCGGCAAGGAAGAACTACTTCTCACCAGCATCACCACCACCATCCTGAAAAAGGAACTCGACTGGATCGGAACCCCGGAATTCAGCAAGGTGGGCGCACTGATGTATGAGCCAAGCGACCTTCTGATATCTCTGATTGACAACAGCGACTTCCCTATCGAATTCCTCAGCAAATGCTCTAAAGCAAGATTCAAGATAGGCAGATGCGGATTTGAGGGAGATGCATACGACGCGGTATTCACCGGCAACCCGACCGAAGACCTCCGCTCCGATGCAAGAAGGATATTCGCAGCCATGACCGAATTCATAGACAAGATAGTATAGTGTAATGAAAGGACTTTTGAAGAATCTGACAGTCGCCGCGAAAGGCGCCTGCATGGGAGCGGCAGATGTGATACCGGGAGTTTCCGGAGGAACCATCGCCTTCATAATGGGAATCTACGACGAATTCGTCGGCTCGCTGGCATCATTCAATGCAGAAGCGGTAAAGCTGTTATTCAGCGGCAGATTCAAAGAGTTCTGGAAACACATAAACGGCACATTCCTGCTCTCGCTCGTCGCAGGAATAATGGTGAGCGTGGTCACATTGGCCGGCCTGATGCAGATGCTCCTGACCAATTACCCCATCCAGACATGGGCTTTCTTCTTCGGTCTCATCGTAGCATCGTCCATCTTCATCCTGCGCGGCATATCCGGATGGAAGCTGCGTGAAGCCTTCATGCTCGTATCCGGCGTATTGCTTGGAGCCGTAGTATGCACCCTCTCCCCCACCCAGACTCCTGAAGGGCTGTGGTTCATCTTCATCAGCGGCGCCATCGCCATCTGCGCGATGATCCTTCCCGGCATATCCGGCAGCTTCATCCTGCTAATACTCGGCAAATACCAATACATAATGGGATGCATATCCGGCCTGGCATCCGGAAACGACTTCTCCCGCAACCTGCTCATACTCTGCACATTCGGCTGCGGCGCAGTAATCGGCATCCTCTCATTCTCGAAATTCCTGCACTGGCTGCTCGCAAGATATCAGAAAGAGACAATGATAGTCCTTGCCGGCTTCATCATCGGTTCCCTCGTCAAGGTATGGCCATGGAGCAATGCAGAGGCCATAGTCCTGTCCCAGTTCCCGGAACTCGCTGCGGCTGACTCTCTCGCAGGGGCAGCTCTTCCCGCAGAAACAGTCGAGATGTATATGGAAACTGCAGACCCGCATATCGCAGGAGCAGTAATCTTAGCCATTATAGGATTCACCCTTGTCAGCGGCATCGAAATCGTCGGCAGAATGATTTCGCGAAGAAAAACGGCATAATCATTGGTATGCAGCCTGTCAACGAACATAAAACAGACTGCATCCATGAAAACCATGCTTCACCGCTGCCTTGCCTCATTCCCCCTGATGGCGGCAGCACTTTCAGCAACATCCTGCATCTACGACACCCCCGACGGCGACCATTTCTTCCGCACCCTCTGGACATCATCCGAAGCCCCGTTCGAGAATCTCACCATCGAATTCCTGTGCGGAGGCAACATTTCAGCCAAAGCCGACAACGCTGCAGGCTCCTATGGAAGCTACCAGCCGTCCGGCGAGACAGCCTGGTTCACCGGCCTCCACCTGATTCTGGAGAACAATCCCGAGCATGACACCAGCACCGCTGCAGGCGAAGACAATCCAGCAGCCGGACCCGACGGCAGCCAGACAACCGGCAAAGGCCTCATCATCATAGAGGAAGCCCACCGCACCGACGATCTTCTGACCATAATCTGGCACCACTCCGGATCCCCCACATCCTGCTCTACACGACTGCGCCGCCTGTCCTCATACCAATGACGGACAAGTTCAAAAATCACCGGCAACAACACATTTTATGAAATATATTTGCCAATTACAAGAAATTGTCATATATTTGCAGCCACTTTCCGTACCGCCACAAGGTACGCAAAGAAAATACGGATCGGTTCGGTAGCTCAGTTGGATAGAGCAACAGCCTTCTAAGCTGTGGGTCTTGGGTTCGAATCCCAACCGAATCACACTAATCGCCCTCTCAGATATCTGAGGGGGCGATTTTGTTTGTTCTTTCCCCACATTTTCCCCACAAGAAAAAATTATCAACAAAAAGAAAGGTAAAGGATAACACGAGTCAAAATAATTGCACTATCTTTGTCATGATAGAACATATTTAACCACACATAGTTATGATCTGAATTTTCATATCGACTATCTTCAAGGTATTTTAGGTTTATATAAAAAGGTGCAACGCATTGGGAGAGTAAAGAGCTTAATTTAACTAATAATATTTGCCGCGAAGAGTCTTACACGAAAAACAATTAAATACATGACTTTTTTAACACAAAAGGAATATTATTTGTTATTTTTGTAGTAACTTTGAACCGAGAGGACAAAACAAAATTCAGCGATGGCAATATTCCCATTCATAAACCACGTTAGAAGAAAGAGCTTCGATCGCACTTTCATGAATGAAATTGTATTGTTTTTTACCTATGACCAAATTGATTTGGAAATTGTAAAAGAAGATCTTATAACGATATTGCCCTCTATTGATTGTTGTTTTTACCCTGAGAAATCAAATAAGAGTAGTATTATCTACACAGATAAGGATACAATTATCACCCTCACTCCTATTGGTGTTTTAGTAAGCATTCCATCCAAAGAATATAGGGATTTTTCAAAAACGACCTCTATATGGGACCATTTGGAAACCGTTCTGAAGTACATCGGAGTAAATCCATTAACATGGACTTTCACTAAGGGAAATCGTTTTGTCTTTAACAAGCCTATCTTAAAAGAACAATACGACGCTGTTTATCATTTGATCTTGTCTCCCAGTCTACTTTCAAAAGCAAATGAAAAGCACATGTATGTATCGGAATCCGAGGATCAAACATGTGTTTTTACATGCCGCTTTGGAATGGAAAATTTTCAAGGAAAAGACAGTTTAGGCTTAAAGACGATGATTATTTCGCAAGCATATTCCATAGAAGGATTAGCTAGTCAAGTACTGGAAAGAAACGAAGATATGTTTGACTGCTGGCATTGGTGTGTGAGTGAAAAGACTTTAGCTATCATGAATAATAATGCATAGTAAAATGACGTTTGACGATATACTCATAGAACAAGATACCGAAATGAAAATATCGGCACGACAAGTTCTTGACGAAATCAAGGACATGATTAGTTGTGCTTTATCTACTGTAAAAAAATGCTTGGCATTAGGTACTATTACTCTTTCCCTAATGTCTCTAAGTACTGCACCAGAAAGTTTAATCATTGAAAACAGCGAAACCACTGTTCAATTAGACATTTATCAGCCCCAGCCGTCTATAGATCTCTCAATCGCTTCCATTTCAGCCGCCCAAATTAGGCTAGAAAAAGAGCTCGGCCAGTTGTGTGACCTCGAAACAGGATGGGATGACAGTACGGCATCAAAGCCCAAGCCTGCTGCCATCAAACAAGCATCCATGCTAATCTCACAGCTTGACGACAATGTGCTTTCATCTTGCACATTGTTCCCAAGCAATGATTCAGGCATCTACCTACAAGGTAAACTTACAAATGGCAAACTATCCATATTTATGGACGGTGAAGTAATGGCATATATAGTAAAAGGGAAAGATAGCAAACTATCTTCAACAGCCAAAGTAAACGCTGACACCATCAATTATCTTAATCAAGGGCTCAAAATGTATGTCTAATAGTATCGAAAACTCCGAAACTTTACTAAGGCTACTATGTTCACCTCAATATTATAACGAGGAGTTAAACATAGTCAATCCTGATGCGTTTGACCTTCGCATGCTACCTTCCGGAAAACCTGAAAGTTTCGTTTCACTCGGTAGAAAGAAATATCTGGCTACTGATGAAGAATTCAACAAATACATAGACTTAGGGCGTCGTATCCATTGGCCTGTATCAACCCCAGCAAACCAGTTTACTGCATACGGAGAATTTAATTGCGAGGATGCCAGAGAGGTACATCAGATGATACAAATCAAAGCATTAGATAAAAGTAATGCATGGCATATTGGTCTTTATTACTATAAGCAAAATGACGAATGCTATGAAGGGCCATTACCCAAAACAGATCCAGAAATCCTTGAAATGTTATCCGATCTTTCCGACTTACTGGTTGTAACCCGCATCAAATAAGGCAGCGCACCATAAGCGTCCGATAGTAGAAGACTTGACACATATTTTTCAACTTTATTCCAATTCGCTTCAAGCTGGGACATTTCTTCCAAGTCCGTCCAACTTGGTGTAAGCATACGATAAAGCACATCTAGATAAGATTTGCCGCTACTTCCTGCATGCTTCAGGAAGTAGCGGCAATATGTTCAAAGTGGCAGCAAGTTGCTCTTAGTCCCGGCCAGCTGCAAGGGAATAAGCTTGATCGGATACTTACTGGGCATTATAGTATGTATTTTATTACGCAAAACCAACAAAAGTCATATTTCGCAGGTAAAAGGATATTTTAAACATATTGAGGAACACCTACCAAATCAATTGGACTAGATGAAATATGGCACAAACTCAACGCAAAGAACATGGCACTAGCATACTGCTTCAAACCTTCAAGTGATTATCTAGCAATAGTACCTTTTTTACTCCATTTTCCGTATAAGAATAATCACTATTAACGTCTATGATTCCTGCTGTTTTCTTCGCATGGCAATTGGGGCATAGAACTAAAAGATTATCTATGGTCTCACCTCCTCCTTCTGACTTTGGCAGGATGTGATCGACCTCAATAATCCAACGCTGTTTACCAGCCGAGTTTGTATATGGCTGGTAGAATCCACATATCTGACATGTATGATTTTCTATAGTAGCGATTCGTTCTTTTTGACATCTACTTTCATGGCGAACTTTATAAGAATGAGCCATCACATATTGTTCTTCAAAATCCTTAAATGAACGTGCTGCCTCCATTATCTTATTATGATCTTGCTGATTGATGATGTCAATATACGAGTCATCCTCCATCGGTTTAAAAAATTCTGTTAGATCTAACTCATAATCTTTAGAGTGGAGTATATACTTATCATCATCTATTCTTATTCTCAAGAAATAGCGCAGTTCACCTTTATAGAGTTTGGAGTTAGCATAATCAGTGTATTGAGAGAGAATCTCCATAGGAATCAACAATAAACCTCTTTTACCAACTGTTTGACAGATATACTTCACCCCATATTTTCTGAAAAAGTCAAGAAACGCACTACTCCACAAATGTTCACCACTATATTCATTATATATACGAGAGTTGGTGATAGCCATGAAACCTTGTGCTGTCCTAAAAATCAATTTTCTATGAACTTGTTCTAACGGAAGGAATGAATTCGGTAAAATGCTTTTGATTTCATTTATATCCAGATATTTCCCACTATTATACATATCAGAACTATTAGTCCAACAAATTTAAGAAATTCATTTTATTTAAAGAATCATAAACCCATCTGACCTAAAACTATAGGGTTGTATCAGGAGTCTTTATCACTCCTCATACAACCCTATATAAAACATATGATATTGTAGCCAAGGTTACCAATCTTCCTCTACCGCCTTATAGTTCAAGATATTGTATATTAAAGAGTTCATCTTATCATTGTATTCATCAATGACTTTTTTCTTATTCGGTTTAGAATTCACAACACCTTGAACGAAGAAGTTCTGAGTATTCAGCCATCCTGTGAAGTTTGTAGTGATTTTTCCACTATCAAAACGAATGCTCACAACTTGCGGCGAATTAATACGAATTTTGCCGTCCTTAAACAATATCGTAATAGAGTAATTTACAGAGACGATATTCATACCATAATGTAAACACTCTTTAGCATACCCATTAATTGTAATAGACTCATTCTCTACAACAGACAGAACATCCTTCGGTGACACATACATTGCAGATGAGGACACCAAAATATCTGAATATAGTTCAGATTTTGTTTTACCTGGAAATTCTACAACGATATAACTCTTATCGTTAGCTACCATTGTTCCATCTACTTGCAAAGCAAATTTGTCTGGAATTACTTGAGCCCAAAGTCCCATAGACATTAGAAGTCCACAAATGACCAATAACTTTTTCATAATCTTGAACTTATCAAACAAATAGCCCCAGTTCCACCCAAGGCCTCTAACACATATATAAGAAATGTGGAACTGCTATACTATATTCAGTTCGGAGGTCCTGAGAAAACCCTGTGTACAGACATAGTAATGGCAGCCCACGCTAAACGTGAGAACCATCATGCCATCCTTGTACACATATCAGAAATTTCTCAGGTTTCCAAACTACAAGATAAGCATAACGCTTCTTTTATAATCATATGTCTTGGATAGTAATATCCTACCCGACAGCAAAAATAGCAAAAAGAAACTATTATTCAACGTTTTCATTCTGCGTTCTCTACAATTTCGGTCCCCTCCAGATTTCTTGCCGGTGGCTTCTT
The DNA here is from genome assembly GCA_017550025.1 of Bacteroidales bacterium. Classification (GTDB taxonomy): domain Bacteria; phylum Bacteroidota; class Bacteroidia; order Bacteroidales; family UBA932; genus Cryptobacteroides. The sequence continues at coordinate 41,116 of JAFYLU010000098.1, forward strand.
TCGTGATCTTCCCGGGCTCTTTCCCAGTTGGATTTGCCGACGATGTCTTTAAGACCTATCCGGACGAGTTTTTCCACGAGTTCTGGTTGGAAGTGTTTGAAGATGAATAACAGGACATTTCTCAGGCGAAGATTACTGTCGCTGACGGTCGTACGGAGAGAGGCGTTGTTGGATCGGAGATCCTGGTTCTCCCTTTCAAGTCTGATTCCGTTGGCTGACAGGCAACGGATTTCTTCTTTAATCTTTTCCTTTTCGCTGCCGAGATCTGCGATCATACGGTCTTTAGCGGTAAGAGCTTCACGATAGGAGTCGGTCTGATCCTTCATCTGCGCCTGACTATCCTCCAGCGCCTTGGAAAGACCTCGCACTTTCGGAGATATACCCAATCCATCCGTCACTCTGTCGAAAACGGTCTTAGCTGCGGATTTGACGGACTTCTGTAGTTCTATCTTTCCGAGCTCAACCTTTTGCAGATGAACTTCATCCTTGATGCGATCGAGCAATGCAGACAGACCGATGATGACCTTCGACAGCGAGCCCTCCAGTTTTGACAGCATTCGATATATAGCAGGGACATCCCTTTGTGCCAACACCTTCGAATCATCCCGAAGCGTATCACGGCGTAGTTCTTCCGCATCTTTCTTCAACGGCTCGTCGGCATATCCGGATACCTTGTCATATTCCTTGAGGGTGACTGTCGCTTGTTCTTTTGTGTCGAGGTATGTGTTGGTTACCATTTCTGACACTCGATCATACTGCGTACGAAGTTCCGATATTTCAGACCTCTGTTTTTCGATTGTGGATTCTTGTTCTTCAACGGACTTCTTCAACAGGTCATTGCTCTTGACCAGTTCCTCATTCGCTGACTGCATTTCATTGTATGTCTGTTCCAACGCCTTCACCTCCTCCGCAATAACCTGTGCCTTGTACCTTTGGGCATCGAGATGTACCTTGTCGCTGGCTACACCT
>JAFYLU010000099.1 GCA_017550025.1 Bacteroidales bacterium
ACCAGAATCTTCTTAAGGATTATATCTATATAAAACGCAATCACAATCAGACAATAACCATTACATTCAGTCAGACAGAAGCCAAAAAGAAGCTCAGCACTTATGACGCAATAAAAGTAAACATCATGCGTCCTGGCGGAAGTATGTAAAAAGACGCTGACGGCTTTCCGCTCCAATTGTCCTTGAATATGACAACGCGTATATATGTGCTGTCATGAAGTATATCATAAACAGCCCTGAATTCATTTAAAGTATCACTCTCTGTCCTGCCGAATGTTGGGTTTTGTTCATCTTCAAGAGTTTCCACAAAAACACATAAAAAGAGACATCCCCGAAAGGATGTCTCTGCAAGTCAGTACTGACTGTTTGATCTTATGTTTGTAACAATCGCTTCTGAAAAGACTGTTCCTGTCCATTCTACTTGGAGAGGAGTTCCACCGCCTTTTCGAGAATTGAATCGACTTTGTTTTCTATGGCTTCTTCTGTGATTGTAACATAGACGTCCGGCTCAACACCTTGCTCGATATGTTGCTTGTTGGCATCAAGGCTAAGTCTCTGGCCACTCATAGTAACTGCCCATCCGTTAGGCAAATAGAATGTGCATGGCTGTCCACCGCCACCTCCTGTCCTGCCTCCGACAAGCGTAGCATTCGGAACCTCCTTTGTACCCTTCCCTGTTAGCTCAATGATTTACCCCGGATTTTGGGTTATTTCTATACAATGGGTCGATTGCACGCTATAAGTACAGAACAAAGATTGACTGCTATGAATTATGGACTCGCCGACAAATTTAATTTGTCTTATCATTTCACAAGTCCTCGCAGGTATTTGCAAATAGGCTGTTTTGCCTTGAGTTTGGTTAATTATGCCAATATTTCAACCTGTAGTGATCTGTTCACTTGAAACATTTGGCAAAACTGACCAATTTGTCGGTTTTTCTGAAAAATATTCCACATTCTCTTGCCATACCTTTGCTGCCGTAAAATCAGTGTAGTAAAGAGATGAAAAGAATTTTGACAATCATTTGCGCCATTGCATTCTCCAGCGCAGCGCTTTCGGCGCAGAACGACACCATCAAGGTAAGCAGAGACGGAGCTGACATTGAACTCTCATGGGCCGATAAGTCTGTATGGGGTATCACTTCATCACACGGATTCAGCTTCGGAATCGGACTGGAATGCATCATACTTCGTTCCCGTATTTGCAGACATCAAGTATTCGTTCATGAAGACTCTTGCAAGCCCATTCGTCAGCCTCAGGGGAGGAGCAATCGCAGATATAACAAACCTTGGTGTCAGAACATTTGCCAGTCCGGCAGTGGGTCTTGATATCGCAAGATTCTCATTGAAGGTCGGATATGAATATCAGCTTGGATTCTGGGGATATCTTGACGGAAAGCACATGCATAATGTGAAACTTGGAGCAGCATATACATTCTAAAAATCAAAACATCATGGCAGAACTAAAACCAAAGAAGACAAAGATCGAGGATACCGTAGTCGGTGCATATCAGAAGATTGAAGACACAGTAGTCGGAACTTACCAGAAGATAGAGGATGCCGTAGTCGGCACTTATCAGAAGATTGAGGACAAGTTCGTGGAGAAATTCCTTGAAGAAAGAGACAAAACTGATAACGATGAAGACTGTGACAATGATATTTGAGGAACCTCTTCATCATGTATGTCTGATGTATGGACTTAAACAGACATATGGTAGAATGCCGTTCCTGAATAAAAGAGTGCTTGAAGTCAGAGGAAAGCACGTAGTGATTGATAATCCTATAGCTCCACCTCCTATGCTGAACAACCCAAGCAGACGGACAAGTATTAGAGGCACAAGGAATATGGTAGGGGTCTCATATTGGAAGAATAAACTTTCGATTGAGTACAGAGAGGATATGTGCAGTCAGGAAGATATCACTGCATTTGTCAAGAACCTCATTGAGGATTATCTGCATTTCAGGCAACCGTTCATGAAAATAGCAATCAAAGATGGGAGATGCAATGAACTGTCATCTGGTCATTGCATAGTTGAGATCGTATGATATTACCGTCAGTCTTTCGACAAGGACTGACGGTATGCTTTTGGAGACATGCCCTCGACTCTCTTGAAGTATTTGCCGAAGACAGACTGCGACGGGAAATCCAGTTCGTCACTGATTTCCTGAATGGTCATCGAGGTTGACGATAGGCAGCTCTTGGCATATAGGACTACATGCCTTTCAATCCAGTCCAAGGCAGTCATGCCGGTCTCCTGCTTGAGCATTGTCGAGAGATATTTACTGGTCACGCAAAGTCTGTCCGCATAGAAACCTATATCTCGTTGAGTCTTGAAGTTATCGGCAACAAGCGTCATGAATTTTTCACATTTCTCCTGCTGGGCTGTCATTGCGGATGGCTGGCTCTGAAGCCCGTGCATATAATATCCAAGACCATAATAATGTGCAGAAAAAAGATGCCTGATGATTTCTTCTCTATATGGATTGTCCGGCTGATTCATCAGGCTCGAGACCTGTCTATAGACAGATGAGAGGGCATCAATAACTTCTTCTGAAACGCTATAGAACTGCGTATCCTTGATGAAGAGCCTTTCCTGCAGGCTGACAGGCAGATTCAACGAATCCGTAAATTCCGGATTCATCACCATACCGAACCCGGCGAAATCTTCATCAAGATCTATAGACTCGACCACCTGACCCGGCAGAAAAAGAGCGACCGCCGGAGCTTTCAGTGACCACATGCGAAAATCCACCAGACAGGAGAGCTGTCCGGCTGTGATCACAATCTGAATCACTTTCTTTATCCTATGCGGGAAGCGGAGTCCTTTCAGGATACTTCCGCTTTCCAAAAGTTCTATATCCTGCAACATGACCCTGCAAATTTATAAAATCGGAAGAATTGAACAAACCGCGATAGGTTTTAAAAGAAAACTGGAAGAATCTTGAAGAAAAATTGACCAACACTCCGGTTTGGATGGAATATCTGAGTAATGCTTCAGCGACTCCGCCGATTAAGACATCTTTCTTATGACAGAACCATTTTTAGTAGAGTGATCGTATACTCTCCTGATTATGTCAATACGCATAATTGTCAGCTGAGTTTTCCTCTTTGTAGCTTGAACGTCTGTTCAGCAACCCTCGCGCATAATCGGCACGATGACCGATTTTATGGGCCAGAAGACGTTCTATGAAATACTTTTGGGCAGATTCCTCTGTAAATTCCGCAAACCACCTGTCATCATCTCTGAACAAAGAGACATATCCCTCATACCACCGGAAACAGGTCGCGCAAAGGACATTCTATCCACGGGAATAGGCGTTTTCGTGGATATGGTGCTGCAATCGATGGCATCGTCCATAAAACAGGGCCTTTTCTTGGACGCGAAGGGAGAAATGGCTACTCTATCCATAAAACAGGGCCTTTTCTTGGACGCGAAGGGTAAACTGACAGCTCTGGCCAGAAAAGGGGGCGTTTTTCTGGCAGCGAAGACGGGCAACATAAAAAAGAGACACCCTTGAAAGGATGTCACTCTATCGTCTAAACCATAGCAGGGTGCTTCAGCGCCGCGTCATCCGCGTCAGCGAGACTTTCGGAGAAAGTTGAAGCAGCGGGGACGCCCGGTCCGACCGGAGGGAGTGACCGGCATGCCCCTGACAGGGGCTGTCAGCGTCAGCTGACTGGGGTTGAGATAGTTGCAAAGAAAAAGCTCGGCGGTCAGCCGAGCTTATTTCTTTGCTTGCTACAAGCGAAACAAATTTATTTGTTGAGCGCAGTAGCAACGTCAACCGCACAAGCAACAGTACAACCTACCATTGGGTTGTTACCGATGCCGAGGAATCCCATCATCTCAACGTGAGCAGGAACTGAAGATGAACCTGCGAACTGTGCGTCAGAGTGCATACGACCCATAGTGTCGGTCATACCGTATGAAGCAGGACCTGCAGCCATGTTGTCTGGGTGAAGTGTACGGCCTGTACCACCACCTGAAGCTACTGAGAAATATGGCTTGCCAGCGAGTACGCGCTCCTTCTTGTATGTTCCGGCTGTAGGATGCTGGAAACGTGTAGGGTTAGTAGAGTTACCAGTGATTGATACGTCTACACCCTCGTGCCACATGATTGCTACACCCTCGCGAACATCGTCAGCACCGTAGCAGTTAACCTTGGCGCGTGGACCGTCGCTGTAAGCGATGCGGCGTACTTCCTTAAGCTCACCAGTGAAGTAGTCGAACTCTGTCTGTACATATGTGAAACCGTTGATACGTGCGATGATCTGAGCTGCATCCTTTCCGAGACCGTTAAGGATAACGCGGAGAGGCTCCTTACGAACCTTGTCAGCCTTTGCTGCGATCTTGATAGCACCCTCGGCTGCTGCGAATGACTCGTGACCTGCAAGGAATGCGAAGCACTTTGTCTCCTCACGGAGAAGCATAGCTGCGAGGTTACCGTGTCCGATACCTACCTTACGGTCGTCAGCTACCGAACCTGGGATACAGAATGCCTGGAGACCGAGACCGATATCCTCAGCTGGATCCATTGTCGGTGCCATGTTCAAAGAGTTTTGCTCAGCGTGCGATCATTGCTG
>JAFYLU010000012.1 GCA_017550025.1 Bacteroidales bacterium
AGATTCCGATTTTTTGCGTACCTTTGCATCCGCGTTCGAGAAAAACGCATAAGTCTGAACAATTGGTGCGGTAGTTCAGCTGGTTAGAATACCGGCCTGTCACGCCGGGGGTCGCGGGTTCGAGTCCCGTCCGCACCGCAAGAAAAGTTCTTCGGAATACTTTCGCCGCTTATTTTGTTCGAGGGCAAGGCGGACGAGCGAGAAGGGAGGGAATTACCTTTCGGTAATGACCGACTGCCGAGTGAAGTCCAACGAAGCAATCGAGCAAAAGAAGCAAGAAAAGGGAGCATAGCTCAGTTGGTTTAGAGCATCTGCCTTACAAGCAGAGGGTCGGGGGTTCGACTCCCTCTGCTCCCACTAAAAAAAGAGATTCACTACTGTGAATCTCTTTTTTTGTTTTATGTCATTTCCGAATGTCGTGCAGTGTGATGAGTTTGGATATAATTGACATCCCCAGCCATCGCCTCCCGGCAGACTCTGAAGCTCAGCCAAAGCTCTGTTCTGCCCACGGGTGCCTCGAGACACATTGCCGTATAAATTAGTGTCAGCACATGGTGTGACATTGACAAAGAAACGGCAATCCACCACCTTCAAATTCTTACTTAAGAGCGTTCCTGCAAAAAATCGCTGTTTTCTGGTGGAACGGTGCTGAAAATCCATCAATATGTGCTGATTTACATACCGTTCCGTCAAAAAATCCAGAAAATATGTAGGAACGGTTCGGTGGAAGAATCCCAATACATATTTGCAGTGACAGGCATCTGAAATGGAGGGGATCCCCGGTCAAGCCGGAACGACATTACTCCCGTCACGCAGAAACGGTCATAGAGGCAGAATGACTACAGAAAGTCCGGAGAAGTCTACTTCAACAAGGCCACGGCCTCGGAAACGACATAAGTGCTTCCACCTATATATATGACAGGTACAGCCGCAGGATCCGAAGTCCTTATATCCGCTGCCAGCTCCAGAGCCTTGCGTACCGCATCCGCAACAGAAGCAAATGAACATACCGGCCCGGTCTGCCTTCCCGCCTCACGACAAAAATCAAGATATCTGCCCATGATCACATCCGCAGGAAGGGCCCTCTTGCCGACAGCCTGCGTAAACACATACGAAGCGTCCTCCGGCATCAGACGGATCACCGCATCCACATCTTTATCAGCAACCGAACCATACACCATGATAAGATGAGTACATCTGCCGGAAGCCTTCATGGCAGTCAGCTGGGAGAAATTATATTTCAGCCCATGCTCATTATGCCCTATATCGCATATTACAAGAGGATTTTCGGAAAGCGTCTCCCATCTACCACCGAAACCCGTACGAGCTGCAGTACGAACGATGGCACCTGCGACATCAGGATAAGAAATCTCCGCGATGTTCCGGTCCTTGACAACATCCAGGACTGCCATGACCGTGCGCAGGTTCCTGCGCTGATATTCCCCTTTCAGGTCCATTTCAGAAAGCATTGCCTCATGACCTCCCCACAAGGTCGGCTCAACTTTGTCCGCAAACTTCAGCAGTCCCATAATGACATTCCTGTCACCCATGAACTTCGGCTCGGAAAGATTGGTATACAAGACCTTACGTTCGAACACCTGATCCGTATCCGGATGGCTCTCCCCCACGACAACAGGGACTCCAGGCTTGATAATCCCCGCCTTCTCGAAAGCTATTTCGGGAAGAGTTTCTCCAAGCATATCGCAGTGGTCAAGACCTATGTTGGTGATGACGCTCAATACCGGAGACACTATATTCGTACTGTCCAGACGGCCTCCGAGTCCTGTCTCCAGCACAACGTAGTCTACATTCTCGTCCGCAAACCAGTTCATGGCCATCGCCGTAGTTATCTCGAAGAACGACATGTCAAGATGATCAAAGGTCTCCTTCCACACATTTACAAAGTTCCATATATATTCCTTTGAAACCAGACGGTACGAAGAGTCATCCTGACAATCTCCCGAATCAGAAATGACCCTCATCCTTTCTCTGAAATCAATGATGTGCGGCGATGTGTATAATCCGACCTTATATCCGCAAGCGGAGAGCGCAGAGGCAAGCATGTTCGAAACCGATCCCTTGCCGTTGGTTCCGGCCACATGGATGACCTTGTACCTTCTGTGAGGATGTCCGGCAAGCTGGTCGAAGAACTCCATGTTTCCTATTCCGGGCTTATAAGCTCCAGCCCCGTCTTTCTGAAATGACGGAAACCTCACGAACAGCTTCGCAAGCATCGCTTCATACGCTTCTTCTGAAAAAATATTATTCATACCAGGCAAAATCATTTGTTCTAAAGACAAAATTAACTATTTTTACAAACTATATCGTAAAAAGCGCATTGAATATGACTGAAAAACAATCTGCTCTGCACTCTCAATACATCATCGACGGATGCAGGTGCGACACCACACCCGCCGAGCTTCTGGACGAATGCCTGAGGGATACCCACATCATTCATCCTGATGCGCAGGGATGTGCAGACATCATAGACGAATCGATAGACCCCCCTGTTTCCACATTCACATATGACAGGAGCAGGAACGAGGAATATCTAGGGCTATGTCTCAATGCCACATCGCATGAAAGAACATTCAGGCTGCTTTACCCCGACGCATTCACTCGTCAGAGGATTGCATACGCCCTCATAGACAGACTCTGGAACGAAGGACACTACCGCCTCGGCGACCTGAATCTCTGGGCCAAATGGACATGGAACACACGGCCGCTCGGAAACATGTCCGCTTTCTACATGTCGGCTGAAGCCGTCAATTCATACCTGTTCGACCTCGGAGTAAAGCTTGGCGACTATTGCTTTGAAGAAAGCGATGAAGAAAGTCGCGTGGACTTCTATGCCTGGCTTCCGGAAAAAGAGGAGGCAAATGAAGATGCTCCGACTGAAGAAATAAGGTTCAAATCCTCGCCATACGAAAGCCACCATCCGTGGATTTCCGAAGCGGCGAACTGCAGCATGGAAATGATCCCCGACCCTTCAAGCTGGCTGATATACATACCGTTCGACACATGCCCGTTCAACATAGGAGGATCTCTCCTTGCCCAGGTGCACGGCAGGAACGGAGGCACAGGACCGCACATCCAGGATCCGGATTATTTCATTGACTGTTACGAGGTCATACGTGAGCTCGCGGAAGACGGCATCATAATGGCCGGCGCTACGGTCCGTGACGGAGGACTCGCCGTAGCGGCAGCAAAGATGTGCGGAGAACATGGTCTCGAGATGGACATAAACGGCCTTATGGCCTCATATAACGAGGATGATCCGACAAGGCTTCTTTTCGCAGAGATTCCGGGAGTTCTGATACAGATCAGCGCCAACGATTATGACTATCTCGACTCGCAGCTTCTCCTTCAGGACGTCGCATACTATCCTGTCGGACATCCTTCGGCAGAGAGGGGCGGCCTTGGTCTTTGCAGAAACACGAAGGCTGTCGTAGCAGACATACTGGCATCCCTTCTCGAACAGGCGAGCGAAGGCGAAGATTAAATTGAAAAACTTTATCCTATTTTGAGGAAAAATGATTAAATTCGCGCCGGAATCTTTCGAGCATAAGAATGCTGATTTCCGCGCAATTACATAGATATTGAAATTACTCATTAATTATCAAATACTTACAAGTCTTATGGAATCTAACAAGAAAAGAGTCTATTGCTTCGGTGGCAAAACTGCCGAGGGTAATGGTACTATGCGTGAGCTTCTTGGCGGTAAGGGTGCTAACCTCGCTGAGATGTGTACACTCGAAATCCCTGTTCCTGCAGGTTTCACAATCACAACAGAGTGCTGTACTGAATACTATGAGCTTGGCGGCGGTTACAACGACGCACTCAAGGTAGAGGTTGCAGAGGCACTCAAGAAGACTGAAGCTACCATGGGTATGAAGTTCGGTGACAAGGAGAATCCGCTCCTCGTTTCATGCCGTTCAGGTGCCCGCAGCTCAATGCCTGGTATGATGGATACAATCCTCAACATCGGTCTCTGCTCTGAGACTATCCCAGGCCTCATCGCAAAGACAAACAATCCTCGTTTCGTATATGACGCTTACCGTCGTCTCATCATGATGTACTCTGACGTTGTGATGGAGAAGGCAGAAGGTATCGAGCCAGCTGATGGTCAGGGTATCCGCCAGCAGCTTGACAGAATGATGGAAGAGCTCAAGCATGCAAAGGGTTATGCTTCTGACACTGACATCACTGCAGAAGAGCTCCAGGACCTCTGCGAGAAGTTCAAGGTTCGCGTTAAGGAAGTTCTCGGAACAGAGTTCCCTGATTCAGCAGAGGCTCAGCTCTGGGGATCAATCGGCGGTGTGTTCAAGTCATGGAACGGAAAGCGTGCGATCGCTTACCGTCGTATCGAGAACATTCCTGACGAGTGGGGTACAGCTGTAAACGTACAATCAATGGTATTCGGTAACATGGGTGACAACTCTGCTACAGGTGTTGCATTCTCACGTAACCCGGCTAACGGTGACAACAAGTTCTACGGTGAGTGGCTTATCAACGCTCAGGGTGAGGACGTTGTTGCAGGTATCCGTACTCCTAACCCGCTCAACGAGTCAACAAAGAACCCTCACAACCAGCACCTTGCTTCCCTCGAGACTTCAATGCCTGAGGTTTACAAGGAGCTCGACGCTATCCGTCTCCAGCTTGAGACTTACTTCAAGGATATGCAGGACATCGAGTTCACTATCCAGGACGGCAAGCTCTGGATGCTCCAGTGCCGCGTAGGTAAGAGAACAGGTCTTGCTGCCCTCAACATGGCAATGGACATGCTCGAGGAAGGAATGATCGACGAGAAAACAGCTGTAACACGCGTTGCTCCTGCACAGCTCGACGAGATTCTTCACCCTATCCTCGACCCTGCTTCTGAGAAGAAGGCTTCTGTTATCGCTAACGGTCTTCCAGCTTCTCCAGGTGGAGCTGTAGGTGTGATCGCATTCACATCTGAGGCTGCTATGGAGGCTGCTGACAAGGGTATCGCAACTATCCTCGTTCGTGAGGAGACTTCACCAGAGGATGTAGAGGGTATGCGTGCATGCGCAGGTATCCTTACACAACGCGGTGGTATGACTTCACACGCTGCTCTCGTGGCACGCGGATGGGGTAAGTGCTGTATCGTAGGTTGCGAGGCTATGCACATCGACCTCGAGAACAAGGAGATCAAGTTCAAGGGTTCTGACAAGGTATATCACGAGGGTGACGTTCTCTCAATCAACGGTGCCAAGGGTCTTGTATACGACGTAGCTATCGACACTATGGACGCTTCAGACAACCCACGTTTCCAGCAGTTCATGGAGATCGTTGACAAGTTCCGCACAATGGGCGTACGCACAAATGCAGATACTCCAGAGGATGCTGCACGCGCTATCAGCTTCGGTGCTGAGGGTATCGGTCTCTTCCGTATCGAGCACATGTTCTACGGTCAGAACGCAGAGACTCCACTTTCTAAGCTCCGCAAGATGATCCTTGCAAAGAACGATGATGAGCGCAGATCTGCTCTTGCAGAGCTCGAGCCATTCATCAAGGCTGCTGTCAAGGGTACAATGA
>JAFYLU010000100.1 GCA_017550025.1 Bacteroidales bacterium
AGCCCTGGCATATTTCTATGCGCAGGAGGCTTATGCGAAGACAGGAGTTCCGCAGGGAATGCTGGTGTCAAGCCTTGGCGGCTCGGAGATCGAGAGCTGGATCAGCCAGGAGCATCTGAAGGAATTCCCGCGCCTCATCCTTGACAAGGAGGCCTTGAAGGCATTTGAAGAGGCGAACAAGGATAAGGGCGAAGGCCTATGGAATCAGCTCGATTTCGACGATTCTGACTGGGCGACAATGAAGATGCCGGGCACATGGCGTGAAAACGGACTTGACGTGCGTGGAACCGTATGGATGAGAAAGGATTTCGACCTTCCTGCGGAGATGGACGGAAGACATGCGAAGCTGAGCATGGGTACGCTTGTCCATAACGATCAGGTATATGTAAACGGAGTATATGTCGGAAGCACAGGATACGAGTATCCTCCGCGTCGTTATCAGATCCCGGCAGGAGTCCTCAGGGAAGGCAAGAATACAATTGCCGTAAGGCTTAATGCTCCGGCAGGAAACGGGGAGTTCGTGAAGGACAAGCCTTACAAGCTCATCGGTGATGCAGTTGAAATCGACCTTACAGGAACATGGAAATACAAGGTCGGAACAGATATGGCTGAGGCCATGCAGTATGCGGATCGCCTTAAGAACCGTAAGAATGTAGGCTCTGGTCTTTATAACGGAATGATCTATCCTTTAAGGAATTATAAGGTCAAGGCTGCGATCTGGTATCAGGGAGAGCGCAACTCAGGACGCTCTCATGAGTACAATGACTTGATTACTTCCCTTATTGAGAACTGGCGTGAACTCTGGCCTGACATGCCATTCCTCCTTGTCCAGCTTCCAAACTTCATGCAGAAGCATCCGCAGCCGACAGACAGCGGATGGGCAAGGATCCGTGAGGCTCAGCTTCAGGCATTCAAGAACATTCCTAATACTGCTCTTGCTGTAAATTATGATATCGGAGAATGGAACGATATCCATCCTCTCAACAAGAAGACTCTCGCCCAGAGACTTTTCCTCGGTGCAAGGAAACTTGTATATGGAGAAAAGGTTACCGCTTCAGGACCTGTCTATAAGGATATGAAGATCAGCGGAAACAAGATCATCATTACATTCACGGAGACTGGAAAGGGACTTGCAATCCGTGGCGGTGAAAAAGCGCTAAAGCATTTCGCGATAGCAGGAGATGACCAGAAGTTCGTATGGGCAGACGCTGTGATCAAAGGAAATACAGTCGTGGTAAGCAGCAAGGATGTGCCGAATCCTGTGGCGGTGCGATATGCGTGGGCGGACAATCCTGACGATGCAAACCTCATCAACAAGGAAGGCCTTCTCGCTTCTCCTTTCAGGACTGATGATTGGAAATAACTTAAACATATAGTAATATGAAAAAAATGATTTTTGCGGCGGCATGTCTTATTGCCGCATTCCAGAGCTTTGCAGAGGAGAGATCCTTCACGAGCCCTGACGGCAGGATTCAGGTCGTTGTGAACGACGATGCCGGTAAGCCGACCTACAGCGTAAACTATGACGGAAACGCATTCATCCTTCCGTCGCCTCTGGGACTCAACACCAGTATGGGCGAATATGTGTCTGAGATGACATTGCTTCCTGAAAAAGAGGCTCCGAAGCTCATCCAGGAGCAGTACAGCGTCAAGACCATCAAGCAGAGCAAGGTGGACTACAAGGCTACAGAGGCAGTATTCACATTCGCTAAGGAGGACAGGCCTGTATTTGACGTGATCTTCCGCGTATCTGACCGCGACGTGGCCTTCAGATACATGATGTATCCGCAGAGAGACAAGCGATCTGCCGTGATCTTCAGCGAGGCTACAGGATTCCAGCTTTCATCGTCTGCAACATCTTTCCTCTGCCCTCAGGTAAAGCCGGGTGGCGGATTTGCAGGTACATACCCAAGCTACGAGACAGGTTATACATTGGATGAGCCTGTAGGAAAGAACGGTTGGGGAGAGGGCTACACATTCCCATGCCTCTTCAAGAACGAGGACAAGGGATGGATCCTCATCTCTGAGACAGGCGTAAGCAGCGCATATTGCGCAAGCCGTCTCCTTGGACATGAGGGCGGCCTCTATACAATCGGATTCCCTCAGGAAGGCGAGAACAACGGTAACGGTTCTGCATTCGCAGGTATTCCTCTTCCGGGCTATACAGCTTGGCGTACGATCACCCTCGGCAGCACTCTTGCACCGATCATGGAGACCACAGTTCCTTTCGACGTTGTGGAGCCTCTCTACGAAGCTTCCAAGGACTATATCTATGGCGCAGGTTCATGGAGCTGGATCATCGGTATGGACGGAAGCACAGTATATGATGTTCAGAAGCAGTACATCGATTTCACTGCTGAAATGGGCTACCAGACTGTCCTCATCGACGCTCTCTGGGATACTCAGATCGGTCGTGACAAGATAGCTGACCTCGCCGCTTATGCCAAGAGCAAGGGAGTTGCTATCTTCTTGTGGTACAACTCAAACGGTTATTGGAACAATGCTCCGCAGAGCCCTAAGGGCATCATGGACAATACCATAGCCCGTCGTCGCGAGATGGCGTGGATGAAGAGCATCGGTATCAGAGGTATCAAAGTGGACTTCTTCGGAGGCGACAAGCAGGAGACCATCAAGCTTTATGAGGATATCATGGCTGACGCCAACGACTATGGCATTCTCTGCGTCTTCCACGGTTGTACACTCCCTCGCGGATGGGAAAGGATGTATCCTAACTACGCTTCAAGCGAGGCTGTCCTTGCCAGTGAAAACTTGAATTTCAATCAGGGAGCATGTGACAATGAGGCATTCAACGCTACTATCCATCCGTTCATCCGCAACACAGTCGGCAGCATGGACTTCGGTGGCAGCGCATTGAACAAGTATTACAATTCGAAGAATGCTCCTCGCGGAAGCCAGCGTCGCACTTCTGATGTCTTCGCTCTCGCGACAGCCGTTATGTTCCAGAGCCCGGTTCAGCACTTCGCTCTCGCACCGAACAACCTCACAGACGCTCCTGCATGGGCGATTGATTTCATGAAAAAGGTTCCAACTCTCTGGGATGAGGTGAAGTACATCGACGGATATCCGGGCAAGTACGTCATCATGGCACGTCGTCATGGAGATACATGGTACGTTGTCGGTATCAATGCTCAGAAGGAGACTCTCAAGGTCGAGGTAGAGCTCCCTATGTTCGAGCAGGGTGATGTCGTGAAACTCTATTCAGATGATGAAAAACTTTGCGGCTCTCTCACTGACCTTAAGATCAAGAAGAACCGCAAAGTAAAGATCGAGATTCCTTGTAATGGCGGAATCGTTATTGAGAAGTAAGATTATTCGAAGGATATATATTCTTCAGTGAATGCTATAAGACTTTCAAGCTCCTCTTCGTTTGATGCGCTGATCATCACGGTGAGGAGCTTGTTTTCTGCTCCTCTCTCAATACCGGCGCATATGAAGCAGCATGGCTCGCCGTCTTCAGCTGTGAAGTCGAATCCATATGCCTCCTGTTCCTTGAATTCGCATGAGAAGATTGGATCTTCATCTCCGGTATCTATATCATCCATTATCTCCTCATAAGTACCGTTGACCTCCATGAGGGCGTCAGATCCCTCCGGCATCGGGCCGTAGCTGATCATGATGCTCCTTACGTCTCCTTCCTGAGCCGAAACGTCGATACATGCGCACTGACGGCCGTCAGGCTCGTCATACATTTCGCATTCAGCAGTCCATACCTCCGGAATCTGGAGTGTCACTCCTCCGAAATATATCTGTTTGAGATTGATTTCCATTGCTTTACATTATTTGTTTACAGCCTCAGGTGTCCAGTTGCTGAAGAACCTCATGACCTTGGCTTTGTTGTATCCATTACCTTCCTCAAGGAAACTTGAATCCTGAATATGAAGAACCTTGCCCTTTGCGTCGAGAACCACAAAGACGGGGAATCCGAAACGTCCAGGATTTCCAAGCCTTTCAAGCATGGCTTCAGCCTTCTTCATCTTTGCTTCGTCATTCCTTTCACGAGGGTTGTAGTTGACATGGATATACTCGAAGTTCTTGTCAATAAGTTCTGTGATTTCGCTGTCTTTTGAAATGAAATCAGCAAACATCAGGCACCATCGGCACCAGTTTCCACCCACCTGACATATGACGAACTTTCCCTCTTTGCCGGCCTGAACCAGAGCCTCGTCAATCTGAGTCATCGGGTCTTTGCTCTCGTCATATACTTTCTTCAGATTTGACTGAGCGTCTGCCGTAATAAACATTACGGCAGATGTCAATATGGTGAGAATCAGTCGTTTCATCTTAGAGACACATTTCGTAAATCTTCTCTACATCAGCAGCAGAGAGGGTCTTGAAGCCGTTGATGTTTCCGTCGCGGCATGCCTTGGCTGCCATCATTGCGAAGTCCTCAGCCTTGATTCCGATCTCTGTGAAGTTGCTCTTCAGACCGAGATCCTTGAAGAAGAAGTCAGACAGACGCTTGATGCTCTCCTTTGCGATTTCCATCGGCTCGAGGTTCTTGTCGATGCCGAATACATTCACTCCGAACTGTACGTATCTTGGGAGTCGTACCTCGTCGAGGCAGTACTCAAGCCATCTTGGAGTAAGGATCGCGAGACCGAGTCCGTGGGTGATGTCGTAGGTTGCAGAAAGCTCATGCTCCATAGGATGGCAGCTCCAGTCGCACTGTCTTCCGCATGCGATGAAACCGTTGATTGCCCATGATGATGCCCACATGAGATTTGCTCTTGCCTCGTAGTTCTCAGGCTCTGCAATAGCGATAGGGGCGTACTTGATCACAGCTCTGAGCATTCCCTCCATGAAGCCGTCGATCATGTCCATGCCCTGCTCTGTGTCGAAGTATACCTCCATAAGGTGTGAGAGGATATCTGCAGAACCGCATGCTGTCTGGTATGCGTTTACAGAGTAGGTGAGGGTAGGGTCGAGGAATGATACTCTCGGACGGATCGGGCCTGCGAGACGGCCGAGCTTGTCTTCTGTCTCAGGATTGCTGATCACGCCGGCAGTGTCCATTTCTGAACCTGTAGCAGAAAGTGTAAGGATTGTCACGAGAGGAAGCGCAGTCTCGATAGGTTTTGCATTCGCTCCGAAGAACTCCCATGGATCATGGTCTACATGAGCACCTGCACACATGAACTTCGCTGCGTCAAGGGTAGAACCGCCTCCGACAGCAAGCACTACGTCGATCTTCTCTGTCTTGCAGATTCTTACGCCCTCGCGTACAGAACCGATTCTTGGGTTTGGCTCGATGCCTGAGAGCTCGAAAAGCTCGAGGCCCGCCTTTCTGATCTCTTCAACCACCTTGTCATAGAGGCCCATGCGCTTGATCGAACCGCCGCCGTATGTGAGGAGCACGCGGTTACCGAAGCTCTTGAGCTCTGATCCGAGGTTTGAAAGCTGGTCTTTACCGAAATAGACCTTTGTTGGAATATCGTATACGAAATTGTTCATAAATGCTTAAAGTTTTTTATATAGTTTATTAATTAGTCCATCGGATATTTTACGCCCCATTCCTTGCGGAGCTCATCCATCTGTTTCATTATGTTGATCGTCTCTTCATGAGGCATCATAGGCGATTCAAGAAGACCTTCGCTGAGACATCTTCTGCACTCGATGACCTGATATTCGTAGCCGTTCACCATGCCTTCAGGTCTTGTGTACCTTTCCACAAGCTCGTAGTTACGGTATACTTCCACGACCTCCGGACAGTTGATGTTGTCAACGCGTATATAACCTTCGGTTCCGTTGATTATACCCTGACGGTCGTTAAGGCAGAGACATCCAGCCTGGAGATTTGCCATCTTTCCGTCTGCGAAGCTCAGTGAGATGCACTCATGCATGTCCATTCCGGTCGGACCCAGATGTACGTTGCTCACTGTCCTGACTATGTCTGTACCGAAGTACATCCTTGCAAAGTTCAGGGCATAGACTCCAAGATCAAGAAGTGCGCCTCCGCAAAGCTCAGGCTTCACTATCCTTTCCTTGAACTCCATCATGTAGCAGAGCGTAGCGGTCAGAGCACGCGGTTCTCCGATGATGCCGCTTTCCATGAGTTCCTTTACCTTATGCGAAAGAGGCATATACCTTGTCCATATGGCTTCTGTGATGAATATACCCTTCTCGCGTGCTGTGCGGATAAGGATCTCCGCTTCCTGTGCATTGGCTGTGAATGCCTTTTCCACGAGTACAGGCTTGCCGTGCTCAAGAGCGAGCATCGAATGCTGGAAGTGGTGGGAGTGCGGAGTCGCTATGTATACAAGGTCTACCATCGGGTCGGCGACCAGTTCCTCGTAGCTTCCGTACGCCTTCTCAATATTTCTTTCCTGTGCGAACTGCTGCGCCTTCTCAATTGATCTTGAGGCGATTGCGTATACGCACATATCTTTAAAAGGAGCTATGGCTTCAGCCATCTTGTCGGCTATCCACCCAGCTCCTATTATACCGATTCTGAACATCTTAAATAGTTTAAGTTGTTGGTGATCAGATTATTTCGCTATTTTCTGAGCAAGCTTGAGCAGCTCCTTTGAAGGCTCGTTCTTCAAGTCGTGAGCAACAAGGTACCATGTAACTGTCCAGTCAAGTTCTTCGCCAGCCTCGAGAGTTGTATATGCTCCCTGCTCCTCGATCTCTACGAAAGTCTTGCCAGGGTTTGCGAAGATCTGGATTTCAGCCTCTGCAGGAGCTTCCTCTCCAGCCTTGAGATCCTGGAACTTCTTCACGAAAAGGAGACCGTTGTCGCTGAATGCAAGCCAGCCCTTGCCGTCTGCATTGATCTTGCGGTTTTCCTTGTCCTCGTCAAGAGTGAACCATGCAGCATTCTTTTCGAATTTGAAATCCATTCCCTTCATGTTGTTTGCTGGAGTAGCTTCCTTTGCATCGAAGAAAAGGATACCGCCGTTAGGCACGCGTGAGATCTCCCATGGAGCAACCTTGCGTGTCTCGCCGCTCTCGTTGATGATTGTGTATTTGATGGAGATGGAATTGTTCTTTGCATCAGCTGTGAACTCCTTTCTTACTCTGTAGCCGAAGCGCTCTGACTTCTCACCGGTGAGGACGAGTACGTTGCCATTTACTTCAGCCTTGAAAGGCTTTCTGTCATATTCTGCTACCGGCGGCCAGTTCCACTCAGACTGAGGGCTTGTCCAGAATGTGCTTCCGAATGAATTCGGCATGCGTGTCTGTGAAAGAACCTCTGCGTCACCAAGTCTGTAGGACACGATCTTACCACCCTGTGCCGCGTTTACGGTCATTGTGATATCACCTACCTTGATGTCGTATTTTCCGTCTTCAACGGCGTTGATTGTCTGTGCGGAAAGTGCCATGCTTCCCATTGTAAGTGCTGCAACGAGCGTAATAATCTGCTTTTTCATATCGTTTTTGTGTTTATCCGTCAAAGATAAGCAATTTTAGTTTAAATTTGTAGTCAAACCTCGACGAATGAATGAAGTCTTCATAAGAATTGCAAGGACGGATGATATCTCTGTCATTCATGACATGGCTGAAGTCGCTTTCAGGCATACATACCGTGAGATTCTTTCGCCCGAGCAGATGGAATATATGATGGACTGGATGTATTCTCCGGCCAATCTTCTCAAGCAGTTCGAGGATGGGCATGTCTATCATATCCTTTTTTCTCTGGGACGTCCCTGCGGATATGTTTCTGTGCAGAAAGAGGGAACAGATGCTGACAAGACGGAAGTATGGCATCTTCAGAAGATATATGTCCTTCCTTCTGAGCAAGGCAAAGGTTTCGGAAAGCTTCTTTTTGAAAAGGCCGTCAGCCATGTAAAGGAGAATTTATCCGGCATTAAAGCGCGCATCGAGCTTAATGTGAACCGTCAGAACAAGGCAGTATCGTTCTATCATCATCTTGGCATGACCATTCTTCGTGAAGGAGACTTCCATATCGGCAGCGGATTTTATATGAATGACTATATAATGGGTCTGGATATCTAATAACCATAATCTTAATATTATGTCAAAAGTCAAATTTTACAAAGAGGAGCAGATTCCTCTTGAGATGCACAAGGTGCGCGTAGTTCAGAAACTCACCCTTCTTCCTGTCGAAGACCGTCTTAAGAAGATCCAGGAAGCAGGTAACAATACTTTCCTTCTTCAGAACAAGGATGTCTACATGGACATGCTTACAGATTCAGGAGTAAATGCAATGTCAGACCAGCAGGTGGCTTCAATGGGCATAGCTGATGATTCATATGCAGGATCGGAAACATTCAACAGGGTCAAGGCCGCGATATTCGAAGTCTTCGGTACAGAGAACGTCCTTCCTGCTCATCAGGGACGTGCATGCGAGAACATTCTTGCCGAAGCCTATGTAAGGCCGGGAAGTGTGGCTCTGATGAATTTCCATTTCACTACTACCAAGGCACATGTGACAAGGCTCGGCGGAGAAGTGGTGGAGCTCATCCAGAAGAAGGGTCTCATTCCTCAGTCGGACGATCCTTTCAAAGGAGATCTTGATCTTGAAGCACTGAAGGCTACAATCGAGAAGTATGGGCCTGAGAATGTTGCATTCGTGCGCGTGGAAGCCGGTACCAACCTTATCGGAGGCCAGCCTGTCTCTCTTGAGAACATGCTTGCTGTGGCTGACATCTGTCATGATTATGGCGTCAAGAGCGTCCTTGATGCATCGCTTCTCCAGGATAACGTATATTTCATGAAGACGAGAGAGGCACAGTGCAAATTCATGACCACCAAGCAGATATATCATCTCCTTGCTGACAAGATGGATATCATCTATTTTTCAGGAAGAAAGCTCGGTTTCTCCCGTGGAGGTATAATCACTTCTCATAATCCGAAGTATACCAACGAGATGATGGAGTATATTCCTCTTTATGAAGGCTTCCTGACATACGGTGGTATGGAGGTACGCGCCATGGAAGCAATGGCTGTAGGACTTCTTGAGTCACTGGATATGGAATATATCAGTCAGGGACCTGAATTCATCAATTATCTCGTGAATGAACTTGACAAGTACGGGGTGCCTATGATCAAGCCTGCCGGAGGTCTTGGAGCGCATATCAACTGTTCTGAATTTGTTCCTCATATTCCTCATGAGCAATATCCTGCAGCAGCAGTGGCGACTGCAATCTATATCGCTTCCGGAGTCAGAGGAATGGAAAGAGGAACACTGAGCGAACAGCGTGAGGCCGATGGTACCGAGCGCTATGCCGAACTCGAGCTCATGCGTCTGGCAATGCCTCGTCGCGTGTTCACGCTTTCACAGGTGAAATACTGCGCAGACCGCATCAAATGGCTCTACGACAACAGAGAGCTCATCGGTGGCCTCAAATGGGTCGATGAGCCTAAGGTTCTCCGTTTCTTCTTCGGAAGACTCGGCGAGATCGGATACTGGCAGGAAGAGCTTGCGAAGAAGTTCCGTGAAGATTTCGGTGATTCTTTGTAATCGGCCTATTCCAGCAGATTGTTGAACTTCTCTCTGATATCATCAGCCAGAGAAGTGTCTCCATTATCATCAGCAAGTGTCGCGATATAGGCAAGAACATTGCAGCACGTATCGAGGTATTCTTCTGCCTCGGAATAATGATCGATGAAGAATGCAGCAGATTCCAACAGGCTTCCGGCAGCTTTTGTGGCAAGTCCGGAAGCCTTTTCTGATGCTCCGCACAGATAATATCCTTCAATCATGCTGATAACGTCAAGTTCATTTCTTAATCCGTACATCAATAAGTCAAGAGGAAAATTCTCTTCAGGAATCATATTCTGGCAAAGATCGAGGATCTCCTCAGCCTTTTCGTTTTCCCCGGCCTTTATCAGTTCATGTGCTGCTGTAGAGAATATCTTCCTCTGAGACATGACGCCGGCAAATGTGTACAGATTCTGATAATCAGTGAACCAATCCGTACGTTCCAGACTCTCCCAAGTATATAAGGATGTCATCTTCCGATATAGCTCCTGAGGGTCAGTGAAGCCGTTTTCATTCAGATTTGTCCTGTTCTTTATAGGTATGAATCGGTAGGTGAACCCATCATACATAAGATAGTCCTTTATGCCAATCCGTATATCACCGCCGGCATTGAGAAAGTTGAGCGGCCTGTCCCATTCATAATTAGAAAGCAGGTCGAGGAAGAACAGTTCAGGTTTGGTCACTCCATCCTTTCCCTCAGGTATCTCAAGTACGATCTCTGATGGAATCATATCTTCATATCTTTCGTCCAGAATCCCGTATTTTATCACATTCTCTTTATTGACAGGGATGCTGAAACGTCTGGAAGCTATATAGTCTGCATTCTTTCCGTTAGTGAGAGGAATCTTTGCCTCCGGATGACGGAATACCCTCATCACATCAGCTAGCGGATAGACAGTATCTCTAGGATCGTATATCAATACATACTCGTTTTCTCCCTGCATGTACTGCTTTTTGCTTACAGACAGGTCAATAGGTGCAGATTCGTTTGCAGCAGCCTTCATCTGGTCGATATGCCAGTCTGCCCCCAGCAGAGAGGTGTTGACGACACGGACATCAGTGCGGAAACCTTCAACTTCCTGAACATACCATATAGGGAAGGTATCGTTATCCCCATGAGTCACCAGGATTCCGTTTTCTCCTATGCCGCGGAGATAGTTCTTTGCCAGTTCCTGTGCCGTATAACGGCTGCTTCTGTCATGGTCATCCCAGTTTTCCACAGCCATGAGGGTTGGGATAGATAATGTGCCGGCAAGAATCAGAAGGGAGATTCCGCGCTTTCGTCCCATGCTGAGGCCTGTGACTCCGAGTCCGATCCATACACTGAAGAAGTAGAATGAACCCGCATAAGCATAATCCCTTTCGCGTACCTGAAGAGGGGATTGGTTGAGATACAATACTATGGCTATTCCGGTCATGAAGAACATCAGGAAAGTGAGCCAGCATCCTCTTTTATCGCGTGAATACTGGAAGAACATACCGATGAGTCCGAGAATCAGCGGAAGCATGTAGTAATGGTTCTTGCTTTTGTTGTCCGCAAGACAGGCGGGAGCATCGGATTGGTCTCCAAGCCTTATCCTGTCGATGAACCCGATACCGCATTCCCAGTTTCCTTTGAATATATCTCCGGGAATCGGGCTGTGGATGTCGTTCTGTCTTCCTGCGAAATTCCAAAGGAAATATCTCCAGTACATCCAGTTGAGCTGGTAATCGAAGAAGAATGTCAGGTTTTCAATGAAGGTCGGTCTGCTGCCGTTAATATATGACCTGTAGATCTCCACATATGAATCGTCCCTGTTGTCCCACATTCGTGGAAAGAACATCTTTGATTCCGGGCGGTATCTTATATCTATCTGACTGCCTTTGACATATCTGTCTTCCATCCGTGCCCAATAATTCTTCTCTACGATATCATATTCCGATCCGAAATATTCTCCGTATACAATAGGCCCTTTCGGATATTGTTCACGGTTCAGATATGTTATGAGAGTGAATGGATTGTCCGGCTTGTTTTCGTTCATTGGTGTGACCGCTGTCGAACGTATGATGATGATCGAATAAAGGGAGAATCCGATGATTATCGTTGTGACACCGAGCAATACGGTGTTTGCAACGGCTTTGCCGCGTTTGAGAGTATATGATATACCCCAGAAACATACGGAGAAAAGAATAAGCATGAATGTCACGGCTCCGCTGTTGAAGGGGAGTCTGAGAATATTGACGAAAAAGAGATCGGAATATGCAGCAGCTTTCGGGATGAGCGGAATCAGGCCGAAAAGGATGGCTGCCAGGATAATGCATGATAACAAGAATATACTGCAAAGCTGCATGAATGTATATCTTCCATTTTCTCTGATACGGTAGAAATACATGAAGACTATGGCCGGAATGCTTAGAAGATTCAGAAGATGTACACCGATGGAGAGCCCGGTCAGAAAACATATAAGGATGATCCATCTTCCTGAATATGCCTTATCCGCCTCCTCGTACCACCGGGTCATAGCCCAGAATACTATGGCTGTGAACATTGACGACATCGCATATACCTCGGCTTCCACCGCCGAGAACCAGAATGTGTCGCTGAAGCAGTAGCATAGTGCTCCTACAGCTCCAGCTCCGCATATCGCAACGGTTTCAGAAATCTTGATCTCATTTGAGAAACCGGTCAGCCTCTTTGCGAAGAATACGATTGTAAGATACAGGAAGAATATGGTCAATGCAGAGCATACTGCACTCAATGCATTGATTGCGGCTGCTGCATGTTCCTTGTCCGTGAAAATAGTGAAGAATCTTGCCAGCAGCTGATAGACGGGATTTCCGGGAGGATGTCCGACTTCCAGCTTGTATGATGATGCAATGAACTCTCCGCAATCCCAGAATGAGACCGTTGGTTCGATTGTCAGTAGGTAGGTGACTGATGCGACTGCAAGAACAGCCAGAGCGGTGAGCCCGTTGATCCTGTTGAAACTTTCCTTTGTCATATGTATCGGTTTTGATACAAAATTAACAGGGGAAAGTTTTACATGGACACACAATTGTGCGGTTTATTATGTGCTCAAGCGGTTGTGTTTCAGTGTGTTGCGGAAAATGTGACAAAAGACATCAGTGCAGAAGTCTTACATTGTGTCTGTTTCAGTCTGAGCGAGGAGTTCTCTAAGCCAGATTCCGATGTTCGTATCATGTTCTCCTAGTCCGAGCTTCTTGCGTATTTCACTGCTGATGATATAATGCCTTTTCTTCTTTATGAAATCGCCGACGTCCTTTCCTTTAAGACCGAGGGTGTACAGGCAACAATATCCGATCTCCCATTCTGTAAGGCCTTTATTTTCCAGAGCCGCGATGAATCCCGGATGACTTTCCTTGAAGATTACTTTTGTCGATATAAGGAATGATTCCCTGTCCGCCATCAGGTTCTCGATCTCCTGTTCGGATATCCTCCATGCCTTGTCGTCAGATGAAATATATGAAGCCAGCACCTTGTCAAGAACTGCCAGTCTCTGACGAATCAGCTCCATCGCCTCGTCATCCGGTTTCTGCTTGAGCTTGTATGCATATCTCCTTATCACCCCAACACATACCATAATCGCCGCCAGAGAAGACATCAGAATAATCCATAACGACTTCCTCTTCTCGACAAGCTCCATCTTGTCTTTGTATCGCTCCTGGATAATCCGTGCGTTCTGTCTTATCATGGTGTCGGTCGGGGAAATTGTTCCTGCATGTTCAAGAATCCGTTCTTTCCATAAAGTTGCGGTCTCTGACCTCTCGCTATCCTTGCTTTTGCTGTAATATTCTACGGCAATATTGATTATGCTGTCGTTAGTCAGGGCTATTCCGCATTTTTCCAATGCTATTGAATAAAGCAGGGCATGTCTGGCTCTAAGCTCCTGAGTATTGAGATGTTTTCTGTCAAGTGAGTCCAATGCAACGAAAGCACTGTCCGGATGCATCTCCAGATGTGCTTCTGCTTCATCCAGCAGTCTTCCGGCATCGCTTTTATGAATGCACGATGCCATGCAGATGCCGAAAATGAATATGAAAATAAAATTGGATAATCTTGACATGTTTCAGGCCTTGAAAGAATCAGCCCGGCATAAGCAAAAACCATGCTATCATTTAGTGAATCCTGAAATATGTGTATCCCGTAATAGATCATACCGAGGATAATCAGTTATCCGAAGATATTGACTCCATAGGACTCTTAGAAAATAGTAAATCCAAAATTGACCTCTAACATAACCTTGTCGTTAGCAATATTGCTATATGGGCTCAGATATGAGCAACCTATACCGACGTATGGCGTTCCACCCAGACCATGAAAACCAAAGTTGACAGCAGCCTTTGCCTTGAAGTAATTGAGATCTGACTTGATGTATGTTGAATTACCTGACAAGACAAATTCAAGTGCCATGTGATCTTTCATTGTGAGCGTATATGAACCGCCAAGACCCAATGTTCCCTGTTCTACAAAATTCTTTGTGCTCTGGCGGTTAAGCAGCAGAACATCTGCATTTACAGGGACAAATACAGCCCAATGCGGATTGAAACGATAACCTGGGCTGACAGTGAATCCATAGGATCCGGAATCAGGCTTGCCCCATCCTTGGTAATCTGCTCCTGTCATATTGAATTCAGCAGTTGCATAGAAATGAGATGCTTTCTCTCTATAATTTGACTCCTGTGCAATGGCATCTGCACATGCGAAAAGGAATGCCATTGAGATGATGATGAATAACAGGCTTTTTTTCATACTACTTTTCTGTCTTTATAAGATATTTGACAATCTCACGGTTTCCAATTATGTCGTGGTCATTGCCGTACAGTTCAATGGATATTTCTCGATAACATTTATCCTTGATTGCTCTTAGTGCTGTCTTGATGTCCG
>JAFYLU010000101.1 GCA_017550025.1 Bacteroidales bacterium
GAGAGGATAGTAGTGATTGCGGAGGCGTGTCCACCCGCGGACACGTGTAGCGGGAGGGGCCCGACGGAGACAAGTGGTCGAAGACCACGCAGGAAACGTTGGGAGGGTCCGGAGTGAGCGAAGCGAACGGAGTCCTCCGCAGTCACTACTATCCTCCCGGTGAATCTGTATAAAAACAAAAAGAGTGACTAATCAGTCATCATACTTTTTAGTCACCCTCTTCTTCTTTAGTCAAGAGCCTTGAGGATCTTTGCCAGCTGGTCCGGACAGGATGTCCCGCGCTTTCCGCATGTGATGCCGTCGAGACGTCGGATGGCCTCATCAACAGACATATCCTTGATCAGAGCTCCTATTCCCTTCGCATTGCCTTCACATCCTCTTGTGTAGACAACCTTCCTGATGATCCCGTCCTTTATCTCGATGTCAATCTGTTTCGAGCAGACTTTCGCGCTCGGGGTCGCTGTAACATATCTTACTCCTTCTACGACCTCATCCTTGACTATCACATAGTCTTCGACATCAGATACCACAGGCTGCTGTTCCTGTGCCATAGCCGTCATGCTGAACAACATGAGGACAAATGCAGTGATTATTCCTTTCATATATAAATGGTTTCTAGAACAATGTAGGGTGGTTATCGTCCAGTTCTGACAACACCTTTTCCATGATCGCCTCGCGGAAAAGCACCGTCTTGGTACCGACACGGAACTTGTCACAGTACTGGCGTATGGCCGCCATCTCGCTGTCATTCAGATAGATGACCTGCCTGTGGCGCCGCACAAGCGACTCCTTCTGCTTCTTGAGATACTCCGGATCAATGCCCGCCGAGGAAGTTTTCTTTGTCTTTGCCACTGAAATGGTTGATTATGATCGGTTAATTCAATAATTCCGTGCAAAGTTAGCAATTTATTGATACTTACGACATATCAATGCATCAAAGTGTATCCTGCTCGCGTTTCTGATATTCACTTGGCGAACATCCGAACTGTTTCTTGAAGCTGGTCGAGAAATGCGAAAGAGTACTGAAACCTGTCATGTCAGCAATCTCCGAGATATTGTACTTTCTCTCCTTCATGAGCTGCGCTGCACGATTAAGCTTATACCTCTTGAAGAAGACACTCGGATTCTCGCCAGTGAGTCCCTTTACCTTATAATAGAACTTCGTTCTTGAAATGCGCATCATCTCTGTCATACGGGCGACATCCAGTTCAGAGTTGGAGAGTTCGTTCTCCATAAGCCTGTAGAGTTCATTCATGAAGGAATTGTCCTGCGGAGACAGTACATCATCATCAATATGCTCAACCGCAGTAGCTTCGTTCAGGATTGTACGGATGTTCTCCCTGTTCTTCAGCTGCGAAGCAATAAGCGCAAGCACATATTGAGGTTCGAAAGGCTTGGTAACATAGGCATCAGCACCTGAATCCAAGCCGAGTACCTGATCTTCCACAGTAGCCTTTGCAGTAAGAAGAATCACAGGTATATGTGAAAGCTGGATATTTCCCTTGATCTGCTGACACAGGTCACATCCGCTTCTTCCCGGCATGACGACATCACTGATCACCACATCCGGAGCCTTTTCCTTCATCAAAGCATATGCAGTATCCGCATCGAAACATGTATGAACCTTGTATTCTGCGGAAAGGATCTCTTTGAGATAATGTACCACATCCACATCGTCATCCACTACAAGAACAACCTTCCTGTCAGAAGAATCAACTGCAGAGTCGTTTTTCGATTCCGAATACCTCATATGATCAACCTTTACAGGTTTCAGCTGTTCAGCACCAGCCAAGTCGATTTTTTCATGCTCAGCATATGAAGACTCACTTACAGGAAGAACAAGAGTAAACACTGCGCCCTTGCCTGTAGTCCTGTTGCCGGCCTTGAGATATCCATGATGCATCACAGCCAGAGTCCTCGCAAAATAAAGT
Organism: Bacteroidales bacterium; assembly: GCA_017550025.1. Taxonomy (GTDB): domain Bacteria; phylum Bacteroidota; class Bacteroidia; order Bacteroidales; family UBA932; genus Cryptobacteroides. Next base: position 1,932 of record JAFYLU010000101.1, read on the forward strand.
CCGATACCCGTACCCCAGTTATACGATCCGCGCACCTGATTCTCCAGCTGATAATATCTCTCGAAGATTTTTTCGAGCTGATCTTCCGGCAGACCAGGACCGCTGTCCTTGACCTGGATCTTCAGCCAGCGGGAATCCTTGTCACTCGCCTTCAGTTCAAAGAGTGAAAGAGCATCCTCTCTTGTTATGACATCAAGAATGAATTCGACCTTGCCTCCCCTGGAAGTGAACTTCATTGCATTAGAAAGGAGATTGAAGCACATCTTGTCAATCTTGTCATCATCCAGCCATACCTTGAAAGACTCTTCAAGTCCGAAAGTATTGAAAATCACCCCTTTCTCTTTTGCCGTAACACTGAAAAGATCGACCAGGCCGTTCAAATGCGAGATCACATCCATCTCTCTGACCTTGAGCTTAAGGGTATCGTTCTCCAGCTTATTGAAGTCAAGGAGCTGGTTCACAAGCCTCAACATTCGGCTGATATTCCTCTGCACTATCTCAAGAAGCCTCTTGCTGTCATGGGTCATTTCCTTTGCCGAAGCAAGCTGGGCAACAGGACCGGAAATCATGGTCAGAGGTGTTCTGAATTCGTGCGAGATATTGGCGAAGAAGCTCATGTTCATCTGATTGACCTTCTTCTCCTGCTCCTTTTCCTGCTGCGCCTTAAGCTTGGCCTGCTTCTCCTCCATGACTATCCTGCGTCCTCTTGCAAGAAGCTGGAAAATAGCGGCAGCGATCAACAGGTACATAATGAAGGCCCACCAGCGTAACCAGAAAGGAGGCTGGACCTTTACCTTTATTGAGTTCTCGGCAAAAACTACAGATTTGTCCCTGCTGGTTATCCTCACCTTGAAATCGTATCTGCCTCCAGGAACATTAGAGTAATATGCCTCACGGTTATTATGTGCCTCGATCCAGTGCCCGTCAAATCCGTCAAGCATATACTGATAGTCTACCCTCTCGTATTCAGCATAGTCAAGAGCAGCAAACGAGATACTGAAGCAGTTCTGATCATCATCGAGTTCTATGACAGGATTATATGTAAGTGACTTTTCTATACAAGAATCATCACCCGGACGTATCAGGACATTATGTATCTTAAGGTCCTCAAAATACAGAGGAATCTCCCTTATCTGGGTCACATACTTTGGATCAAAGACAGTCAGGCCATGCGTACCACCAAACACAAGCCTTCCGTCTGACAGACGGCATGAGGCTCTGTCGTAGAACTGATTGCCTCCGATTCCATCATCCGCCGACCAGTTTGTGAACTTTTCATTCTTCCTGTCATATTTTCCAAGTCCATACTGTGTACTCACCCAGAGGTACCCTGCCTCGTCTTCCTCAATGGCGGCTATGTCAAGACATGGTGCTCCAGAGACATGCTCCAGGATATTGTGCGTCAAATCATACCTGAAAAGTCCGTTTGCAAGCGTTCCTATCCATATTATGCCGTCATCAGTCTGATGCATGCAAACAGGTACGAAGACCGACCTTCGGATGCAATCATTCCATTGAGCTTCCGGAACCGCTATCTGACGGGAATGACTTGTGCGACCATCAAGCTGGGCAAGACCATGTTCAAACGAAGCAGAGAGGACAGTTCCGTCATTTAAAGGGAGACAATACGGAGTGAAGGTGAAATGCGACGGAATTGTCGTCATGCTCCTGAGCTGGTCATCATGGGATATATAGTAGACATTCTCTCCCATACTTCCTACCCAGACTCTTCCGTCTGCATCCTCCGACAATGCTAAAGGAAAGAACACCTGCCATGACTTTTCGACTGAAAGATCAGCCCCGTTGAAACTGCATCGTACGACTCCGAGCCCCGATGCCAGCCAGACCTTGTCGTGGCTGTCAACGAAAACATGATTGATGTCCAGCTTAGCTGCATCTTCTGTACCGAATAGACGCGCAAAATCTATTTTCCTGAATATGGCATCTTTCGAATTATACAGATAAAAACCATCCTTAAGAGTCGATATCCAGAGATTATCCTTGCTGTCGCAATCAACAGAAACCACAGATTTCTGTCCAAGACTCGACTTCAGCCAGCTGTCCTTGTTGAAAAGTTCCTCGTATGCATACACCACATGATATCCCTGATCATACGTTCCTATCCATAAATTATCGTTGGAGTCAAGGAACATGGTATTGATCTTCGCATCCGGAAGCTTGAAAGGGAATCCCTTCTCGCTCTGGTGAGACAGAACATCATTCCGGTTATCGTAGCGGAACATTCCGTCCTTCTCGGTATTCAGCAGGACAGTATCTCCCCAAGGGAAGATATAGGACACCTGTGCCTTATTGAAAAGGCTGTGAGACTTCAAGCCGGACGGAGTCTCGGCAAAACACCCGTTACATGCATCATATATGGCAATCTGTCCCGGACCACACATCCATATCTTCTCATCTGTCAGAATATTGAAGCAGGTATAATACCCTTCGAGCGGGACAGTATCGACAAGTTCATATGTATCCAGATTATACTTGAGCAAGTGGGTAGAAGAAGCAATCCACAAATTATCATGTGACATCAGGCATTGCGCAGCAGCTGGCATCTTGCCGTCAACCGATGAAAGAACTGTCTTGAATCCGTCCTCATCCTCATCATATACGGCCAGCTCAACCATTGTGTTTATGAATATCCTTCCGTCGAATGACTCGAGGATCTGGGTAGTATTGCGGCTGCGTGTATCCATCGGAACACGGTGGAAATTGTCCTGTTCGGTATATAGGGCCATTCCGTTGACAGTTGATATCCAAAGTCTGTCACGGGAATCCTTATAAAGACACTGGACCTGATTGTCAGGAAGGGAGAGTTCGTCAGCGGTACAGAAGTGCTGCTGGAACTCATGGACATTGAAGCGGTTCAGGCCACGGAATGTTCCGATCCATATATGACCTTGGGCATCTTCAGCAAAAGATGTGACCTTTTGATTCGATATGTCGTTTTCAATAACCGGGCTTTCATGAGATGCAGAGTCGGGTTGTACATATGTGCGGTTATCACACGAAAGCACGAGGGCAAGAACAGAAAAAATGAAAATCAGTCGCCTTGTCATAAAATCAAATTTGAAAATCTAATATAGGCAAAAATACTGATTGGAGCAACCCCAGAGGGGTGTTTGAACAAATAGAAAATAATTTGAACAAACAGAAAACCGCCTTGAACACAGTCAAAAAACAATAAAACAGACGAAAAAACGAAAGAGAACCGAAATGACGAAATTTGCATTATAACCACAAGACACACTAAACATGAAACTGAAAAAACTGTCAATCCTTCTGTCAGCGACGATGATCGCTGCCGGCTGCTGTTGCAGCACACAGAAGAATGCCTGCAGCAACGGGTGTCAGTCAGAGCTGGAGACATCGGCAGAGGCCACAGTAGTCCAGACATGCAAGGGAAAGGTAGCCGGATATGTCGATGACGGAATCTTCACTTACAAGGGCATCCCATATGCAAAGGCCGAGAGATTCATGGCGCCGGTTCCGGCTGACTCCTGGGAAGGCATCAGAAGCAGCAGAGCCTATGGCCCGACCTGTCCGCAGGGAAAGAGAATGGGATGGTACAGCGACGAGCAGGCCTTCTCCTTCAACTGGGACGACGGATTCCCTGACGAGAACTGTCTCAGGGTCAACATCTGGACTCCGGGAATAAACGACGGCAAGAAGCGCCCGGTAATGGTCTGGCTGCACGGAGGAGGATATTCTTCAGGATCAGGCCAGGAACTTCCGTCTTATGACGGAGCCAGCCTCGCAAGAAAGGGAGATGTCGTGGTAGTCACGCTCAATCACAGACTCAATGTCCTCGGCTTCCTTGACCTTTCGGCATACGGAAGCGAATATTCCAGATCCGGCAATGCAGGTCTTCTCGACATGGTATCGGCTCTTGAATGGGTAAGGGACAATATCGATGCATTCGGAGGAGACAACGGCAATGTAACAATATTCGGCCAGTCAGGTGGCGGCGGAAAGGTATCTACACTTCTCGCAACACCTTCTGCCGAAGGACTTTATCACAAAGCCATCATTCAGAGCGGTTCGATGCTCCGAACAATGGAAAGCAAGTGGTCTACAAAGATCGGACAGGCTGTGGTAAAGGAGATCGGTTCAGTCGAGGCTCTCAAGACATTGCCTTACGAAAAGCTTCTTGCAGCCGGCGACAAGGCTGTTGGTGAGGTCAGGAAAGAAGCTGAAAAAGAAGGAATCACCTCATTCATCTTCGGATGGGCTCCTACAGTCGAGGGAGATGTACTTCCATGCCAGCCGTTTGACCCGCAGGCTCCGGAGCAGTCAAGGAATGTGCCCGTGATGACTGGTACCACAATCCATGAATTCTCAATGAGCACATATGTTCCTGCTTTCCGTGAGATTACCAAGGAAGGCGCAAAGGAATATCTCAAGACAAAATACGGCGAAAGGACTGACGAGTTCATTGAACTCTTCGAAAAGACTTATCCGGAATACGAGCCTAAAGACCTGATAGACACAGACTTCATCTTCCGCCCGAGCACAATCGCGCAGGCAGACATAAAGTCTGCACAGGGAGGTGCACCGGTATACACCTATATTTTCGCATGGGAATCCCCAGTTCTTGACGGCATCCTCCGCAGCACACACTGCATGGAGATTCCGTTCGTATTCAACAATGCAGACCTTCACGCGTCAATGACAGGAGGTGGCAGGGAAGCAATCGCACTGGCAGACCTCATGAGCCAGTCATGGATCAATTTCGCGCGTACGGGCAATCCGAACGCGGAGGGACTTCCTCAGTGGCCAGAATATAACGCGGAAGAAGGTGCGACTATGATTTTCGACAACAATTGCGAAATAAGATACAATCACGACAAGGAACTTATCGGATTCATCCGTCAGTTCCCTACCCGTGGCTTTTAACTATTACATAATATTAACCACTAATCACTAACTCATGAGAACCAATTCAACATTCTCAAGAATGATCAGCGCTGCATTGGCAATGCTCCTCATTCTCGCCGGTTCGTTATCAGCTTCCGCACAGGGCAAGCTGACCGTTACCGGTAAGGTCATTGATGAACTGAACAGCCCTATGGTAGGCGTCAGCGTCATCGAGAAAGGAACTCAGAACGGCGTCATGACTGACGGAAACGGTAAGTACACAATTACCGTAAACCCAGGCGCAGTTGTAGAGTTCTCTTACATCGGCTATCTTACAGTCGACAAGAATGCCGTAAACGGCACAATCAACGTTAACATGGAGCCTGACAATGAGCTTCTCGAAGAGACTGTCGTTGTCGGATATGGTGTGCAGAAGAAGAGCTCGCTCACCGGATCCGTATCACAGGTGAAGTCTGAAGACATCGCAGGCCGTACCATTACAACAGCATCTCAGGCCCTCCAGGGTAAGACTGCCGGTGTGCAGATCCTTACATCTTCTGCAAAGCCAGGTGCATCTCCTGCAATCCGCGTCCGCGGTATCGGTTCTAACGGATCCAGCGACCCTCTCGTAGTTGTGGACGGACGTATCGGCAGCCTTGCAGGTATCGACCCTAACGACATCGAGTCTATGGAAGTCCTCAAGGACGGTGCATCAGCAGCTATCTACGGTGCCGAAGCCGGTAACGGTGTGATTCTCGTCACCACAAGAAAGGGTAAAGGAGACGGTAAGATCACATACGACTACCAGTACACAAGCCAGAGTCTTGCACGCGTTCCTCAGATGATGAATGCAGAGCAATATATCGACTACTACTCGGAAGCAGGACTCATCTCTCTCGAGAACTTCTACAACAACTGGGATTTCGAGACTAACACAGATTGGACAAAGGTAGGTTTCGAGAACTCTGATATGCAGCGTCACAACCTGACATTCTCGGCAGGTGACATGAACAGATCCATCTATGTTTCAGGTTCATACCTCAACAATGACGGTATCGTTGCAGGTGGAAAGGACTTCTACGAGCGCCTCACAGGTATGGTCAACGCATCTTGGAAGATCAAGCCATGGCTCGAGATCGGAACCAACAATCAGGTAGAGTACTATAAGTCAAGTTCGGTTTCTGAGGGTTCAGAGTATGGTTCATATCTCCTTGCAGTCCTCAATCTTGATCCACTCACCAAGCCTCTCTATTCAGTAGACAACCTTCCTAAGCACATGGCTGACATCTACTATGGAGATCACGCTCCTATGCTCGGTGACGGAAAAGGAAATGTATACGGCGTATCAAACTTCAATACGTCAGAGAACCAGAACCCTCTCATCATGCGCGATGCAAGCGACAATGATTCAAGAGGTTATAACATCAACGGTACAACATACTTAAACTTCATGCCTATCAAGGGCCTGACCATCACATCACGTCTGGGTTACCGTCTCTCTAGTTCAGAGTCATATTCAATCGGACATGACTATTACGCTAACGCAATGCACCACCAGAACTACATTTCTGTGAATGCAAGCTCATATGCAAGCACTTACTGGCAGTGGGAGAACTTCCTCAACTACAACAAAAGAATCAAGGGTCACGACTTCGGCGTAATGCTCGGTACCAGCTTCACTGAAAGCAGAAGCTTCGGCGTAAGCGGCGGCAAGCATGGCAGCGACGGCGACCTCGGATTCAAGAAGGATGACCCTCTCTTCCTGTACTTCGCATATGCAACTGCAAATGCAGAGGACGACATCAGCGGCGGCGAGGCAAGTTTCTCAAGAAAGAACTCATACTTCGGCCGTCTCAACTATGAGTACAAGGGCAGATATCTCTTCCAGGCATCTCTCCGTGCCGATGCAGCTGACAGCAGCGTTCTTCCAGTTGAGACACGTTGGGGTTACTTCCCTGCAGTTTCTGCCGGTTGGGTACTTTCGAATGAAAACTTCATGATGGACACCAAGGCATGGCTTTCACACTTGAAACTCCGTGCATCTTGGGGACAGAACGGTTCGCTTTCTGCACTCGGCGGATATAGATATGCTACTGTCATCGGCGGCACAGGTTCTTATCCGACAGGTAACGGCACCGAGTACATCGACGGTTACGCTCCTTCAGCAACAGGTAACAAGGAGCTCAAGTGGGAGACTGCAGAGCAGACCAACATCGGTATCGACTCACGTTTCTTCAACAACCGCCTCTCATTCAGCGCAGACTGGTTCCTCAAGAACACAAAGGACCTCATCGTTACAGGTATCACTCCTTCAACTGTAGTCGGTAACACTGCATCTCCAGTGAACGCGGGTAACATCAGCAACACAGGTCTTGAGTTTGAGATCGGATGGCAGGACCATATCGGCGACTTCTCATATGGAATCCGCGGCAACATCTCGACAATCAAGAACAAGGTCACTTACATTCATGAGACACTGGACGCTATTGACGGTCAGACATTCCATACATACGGTGCCATCACGCGATTCGAGGTAGGCAAGCCTGCATGGTACTTCTATGGATATAAGTACACCGGCATTGATGAAGCCACCGGTAATCCGACATTCGCAGACCTTAATGATGACAATGCAATCACCGAGGCTGACAAGACGATGATCGGCAAAGGCATCGCAGACATGACATACGGTATCACTCTCACTGCAGCATGGAAGGGTCTTGATCTCATCGTTTTCGGAACAGGTTCTTACGGTGCAAACATCTACAGCTGCCTCAACCGTCCTGACTACACTCTCAACAAGCTCACATACTTCACTGAGAACAGATGGACGCCTACCAACACTACAGGCACAATGCCTAAGGCTGGTGCTACTGACATGGATAAGTATTATACTTCAAGCGCATCAGTATTCAACGGATCATACTTCAAGATCAAGCAGATCCAGCTCGGCTACACATTCCCACAGAAATGGATGAAGACAATCAAGGTCAGCAACCTCCGCGTATATGCATCTCTTGATGACTTCTTCACATTCTCAGATTACCCTGGATTCGACCCAGAGGTTACAAACATGGGAATTGACAAGGGTACATTCCCTACTTCAAAGAAGGTTGTTGCAGGTGTAAGCATTACATTCTAACCATATAAATAATACTGAAATGAAAGCAAAAAATATAATACTGACTCTCGCTGCGGCTACTGTCGCTATGAGTTCATGCAACAAGATGCTTGACATTCCTCAGCATGGTGTGCAGAACTACGAGACCTACTATCAGACAGATGAGGAGGCTGAAGCAGCGATCATTTCCTGCTACATCCAGGTAAAGGGAAATGAGATGAACTATGTTCTCGGTAAGAACATGCTTACTGACGACTTCTGGGCAGGCGGTGGCGGACGTAACGACAACGCTGACCTCGAAGGACTTAATGAGTTTACATTCAATACAGACCAGGGATACCTCGAGGGTATGTTCACTGCATACTATGGTATCATCTACAAGGCTAACGTAGTTCTCGGACACGTTCCAGATGAGAGCGAGATCCAGAAGCGCGCAAGAGCTGAGGCAAAGGTATTCCGTGCATGGTCATACTTCGAGCTCATCTCTATGTGGGGCAATCCACCACTCGTAGACCACGAGCTTGAGCCATCTGAGTACCATAAGCCAAACGGAACTACTGAAGAGCTTTGGGCACTTGTTGAGAAGGACCTCACAGAGGCTATCGAGTCAGGTCTCCTTACTGAGAAGAAGAATGCTGACGACAAGACTTGGAGAATCACAAAGCAGTTCGCTCAGGCACTCCTCGGCAAGGCTTACCTTTGGCAGAACAAATATGAGGATGCAGCAAATGAATTCGACAAGGTCATAAACAGTGGTCTTTACAGACTCTATGCTGACTATGAGAATATCATAGCCTTCACAACCAAACAGAACTGTGAGAGCATGTTCGAGAGCATCAAGATCTCAGACCCAAACAATGTCTGGAACAACTTCACAATGCTCCACCTCATGACTCATTATCGTACTGACAAGCTCGTTGACAACTGCTGCCAGAATGCCGGTCTTGCAGGTCTTGGCTGGGGTTTCCTCAGCCCACAGAAGAACCTCTTCGACGACTTCGTGGCTGTAGAGGGTGTTGATGGATATCGCCTCAACGCTACTATGAAGACTTGGGAACAGATGGTTGACATGGGTATCAACGTGAAGGAAGGTAACACCATCATCAACGAAGGTTACTTCATGTGGAAGACCAGAATCACTGCTGAGCAGGTTCCTGCTGCAGGTTCTAACTTCGTAGACGACTCCAACAGACAGTGGATGCGTTATGCTGAGGTTCTCCTCTGCGCTGCTGAGGCTCACTTCGAGGCTGGCAACAAGGGCAAGGCTGACGAGTACATGAACATGATCCGCACACGTGCACAGGCTCCTACAAAGAGCGGTTACACTCAGGACGAGATCAGAAGAGAGAAGCGTATCGAGCTCTGCCACGAAGGAACTCGTTTCCAGGACCTCCTCCGTTGGGGCATCGCCGAGGAAAGAATGAAGAACCAGGGAGCATATTGCCCGCTTTTGAACCACAACGGTCAGATCGAGAAAAAAGTTTACAACACTGACCCGGCCAAGTTCGGTTTCAAGCCTAAGCACAATCTCCTTCCTTACCCAGGAACTGAGATCCGTCTTAACCCTAACATCGTTCAGAACCCAGGTTGGTAGTCAACAGTAACATAATACAAGAAAAATATTATGAAACTTATCTATAAAATATTTGCTGCAGCTGCCTCTATCCTGGCACTCAGCTCTTGCGTAGAAAGCGCAATCGAGCCTATGACCGGCAAATACGAGAAGCCAGTAGTTTATGAAATGAACACACTTGCTTCACAGTCAGTCGAGAAAGGCGAGAAGAACCGTACATTCACTGTCGAGATCAGCGGTGACAACGCTTCAATGACCTTGAAGATGGTAAACGACAAATACTTCCTTGCCGATGGAAGCTACACTCCAGCTCCGGCTGATCAGGCAAAGAAAAACACTTATATCGTAGGTAACGGGGGGACTACATTCAACAACATTCCTGTCGAGACCGGCTCCATCAAGGTGACTCAGGGCGAAGGAACTTATTCATTCGCCGGTATCCTTTGGCTTGCCGACGAATCTATAATCGAGATCAAGAGTACTGTCGCTCTCGTATACGAGGCTGATCCGGAGCCAGTCAAGCTTACTACTGTAATTTCTGCAACAAGCAATGTTGCAAGCGGTACCAACTCACTCACAATCAACCTTGGAACAGACGGTATTTCGTCTACTACAGATCCTACAACTTGGCAGACTGTATGGACAGGAACAGGTAACTACCTCGCTCTTGACATCTATTCTGCTGACGGTTACCTCCACGAGGGTACTTACACAGCTTGTGCAACAGGCGGTGCAATCAACCCAGGTGAGTTCGGTATCGGCTGGGATCCAGGTGACCTTTGGGGCATCGGTATGGTATTCGAGAACTGGGGTACTTGCTGGTGGGATGTTGCAAACGGCGCAGCTGTTGTGAATCAGAAAGTAACTCAGGGTACTGTAACTGTAACAAGAAAGGGCAGCAAATGGGTTGTTGAGCTCATTTCAGGCGAAGGAAAGGGAATGCTCTGGACAAAGTTCGAAGGCGCTATCGATGCTGTCACCGACCCTGCACTTCTTGGAGGTAGCGTGGACAATACTGACTATGTAGAGCTTACTAATCTACTTTCTGCAACAAGCAATGTTGCAAGCGGCACAAAGTCTCTTACCATCAACATGGGTCAGGACGGTCTTGCTTCAACAACAGACCCTAACACTTGGCAGACAGTATGGGAAGGCGAGGGTAACTACCTTGCACTCGACATCTACTCTGAGGACGGCAAGCTTTATACAGGTACTTACAACGCTTGTGCCGCAGGCGGTGCAATCAACGCTGGTGAGTTCGGTATCGGCTGGGACCCAGGTGACCTCTGGGGTATCGGTATGGTATTCGAGAACTGGGGAACATGCTGGTGGAATGTTGCAGGTGGCGCAGCTGTTGCTGCCGGCAAGGTGACTGACGGTACAGTTGAGGTGCTCGTTGATGGCGCTAACCTCGTAATCAAGCTTAAGTCATCACTTGTTAACGCAAGATTCACTTATCCAGTTGCTGACTTCGGTATTGAGGTTGTAAACCTTGGTGGCGGCAACACCAATGAATTTGAGGGTACTGAACTTTCTGTTCTCCTTTCTGCGACAAGCAATGTTGCAAGCGGAACAAATTCAGTGACCATCAACCTCGCTGAGGAGGGAATCTCTTCAACTACCGACCCTGCTACATGGCAGACAGTATGGACAGGCGAGGGTCACTACCTTGCACTCGATGTATATTCTACTGACGGTAAGCTCGCTCCTGGAACTTACACAGCTTGCGCTACTGGCGGAGCTATCGGTGAAGGCGAGTTCGGTATCGGTTGGGACCCAGGTGACCTCTGGGGCATCGGTATGGTATTCGAGAACTGGGGAACATGCTGGTGGAATGTAGCTAATGGCGCAGCCGTAGCTGAGGCTAAGGTACTTGACGGTACCCTTACTGTTGCAGTTGACGGTGAAACATACACAATCACTCTTGAGAGCTCGGCAGTTAACGCACGTTACGTTGGAACTTTGACACTTTAACATTATATTTGGCTGCAGCTTTTGTCTTTTCATTGCAACGGCTGCAGCCAAAACACTAAAACTATGAAACGTATAACATCAATTTTTGCTTCGCTGCTATTGGCGGCAGGAGCATTGTCAGCTCAGGAGCTCACAAACTTTGCTTTCTGGGGCCAGAAACCAGTAGTTTCTCCAGAGATCCAGAATGACAGTGTAACATTCAGACTTAAAGCTGATTATGCCACAGTTGTAAAGCTCAGCGGCTCATGGATGCCAAACCCTTGGGGTGGCACTATCGATATGACTCGTGGCGAGAACAACGTATGGGAAGTAACAATTCCACTTCCAGAACCAGAAATCTACACATACAACTTCGTTGCTGACGGTGTTTCCGTAAATGACCCACAGAACGTAATGGTACAGCGCGACGGTTCACGCTACCTCAGCATGTTCCTCGTGGATGGAGAGCGTACTGAGAACTACAAGCCAGCAGAGCAGAGAGGTACTGTAAGCCATCCATGGTATGACAGCCAGATCCTCGGAATCAACCGTCGTCTTACTGTCTATACTCCTTACGGATATGAGGCTAACCCTAAGGCAAAATATCCTGTTCTTTACCTCCTTCACGGAGCTGGTGGAGACGAGGAGGCATGGTCATCAATGGGACGCACTGCACAGATTCTTGACAACCTCATCGCAAAGGGTCTTGCAAAGCCTATGATCGTTGTAATGCCGAACGGTAACCCTAACCAGCAGGCTGCACAGACATTCGGTCTTCCTACAACAGAGTATGACTGGAGAGATCCTGCAAACCGCAACCTCTATGTACAGAGCCTTGTTGAGGAAATCGTTCCTTTCATTGAAAAGAACTACCGCGTGGTTGCAAAGAAGTCTCACAGAGCTATTGCAGGTCTTTCAATGGGTGGAGGACATACAATTGCAGCAACCGGAATGTATCCGAACGTATTTGACTACATCTGCCCTCTCTCAATGGGTGCAAGAAAGTCGGATGAGCTCACAGCACAGCTTCAGGGCATAAAGAAGGCAGGCTACAAGCTTTACTGGCTCGCGTGCGGAAACACTGATTTCCTCTTCGACCAGGCAAACGAGCTTGATGCAGCTCTTACAGAGAACGGTCTCGAGCATACATATTATGTAAGCGAAGGCGGACATGTATGGGCTAACTGGAGACTTTACCTGAACACATTCGCTCCACTTCTGTTCAAATAACAAAAACACAAGACAATAAATGAAAAGAATATTTACCATTATAGCAGCATTATCGGTCGCATGCAGTGCATTCGCACAGCAGGCTCTCTGGGGTGGCGCATCTGTTGAGTCACCTGTAATCAATGAAGACGGAACAGTAACATTCCGTTATCAGGCTCCTAAGGCTGTTAAGGTGACAGTATCAGGTGATTTCCTCCCTACTCAGAAGATTCAGACTCCTTTCGGCGAGTTTGATGCTCCTGGCGTTGCTGAACTCAAGGAAGGTCAGCATGGCATATGGGAATACACAACTGACTTCAAGGTTGCTCCAGAAATGTATACCTACACATTCAATGTAGACGGCAACAACGTGATTGACAACAACAATATGTGGGTAAACCGCGATGTATCGTCGCTCACAAGCGCATTCATCGTTCCTGGCGAGCGTGCTGACCTTTATACTATCCAGGATGTACCTCATGGCACAGTAGCAAAGGTATGGTATGAGAGCGCAACAGCAGGTTTTGACCGCCGTCTCACAGTCTACACTCCGGCAGGCTACAACCCTACAGCAAAGACACGCTACCCTGTACTTTATGTCCTCCACGGAATCGGTGGTGACGAGGATGCGTGGATCGCGCAGGGACGCGCCGCACAGGTGCTTGACAACCTCATCGCAAAGGGCGAGGCAAAGCCTATGATCGTTGTATTCACAAACGGCAACATCTCACAGGAGGCAGCTCCAGGCGAAAACTCTACAGGATACACACGCCCGACAATGCAGCTTCCGCAGACAATGGAAGGAACATTCGAGACTGCATTCCCAGAGATCGTGAAGTTCATCGACAGCAACTACAAGACCATCGCAAAGAAGCAGAGCCGCGCAATCTGCGGTCTCTCTATGGGTGGTTTCCACACTCTTTACATCAGCCTCAACAATCCTGACATGTTCGGATATTCGGGAATGTTCTCTGCTGCCATCGGAGTAAGTGACGCTTCAGTTTCACCTATGTATCAGGACTTCGACCAGAAGCTCGCTACATATTTCAGCAAGAAGCCTTCACTCCTTTGGATCGGCTGCGGAAACACTGATTTCCTCATCCAGGCAAACAGAGATTTCGTAAAGAAGCTCCAGGACAACAACTATCCGCACGAATACCTTGAGAACGGCGGTGGCCATATCTGGAGAAACTGGAGAATTTATCTCACAGAGTTTGTTCCAAAGCTCTTTTAATGATTGCCGGGCCTCATACCCGGCAATGACGATAAACTATGCTAAAAAGAATTTCAATACTATTGTCTTCTCTGCTGCTTGTATGGGCATGCGGAGAAGACAATAATACTCTTCAGCCACAATTACCGACCGGATTTGATTTCAATCTGGTGACAATAGAAAACGTTTCTGAACCGACATCGGAAGGCTTGAGAACAATCATTCTGAACTTCAAGGACAAGGAAGGCAATGCGCTGAAACTTACCGCAATGAGCTGGTATTGCCATCTTGAAACAGGAAGATACGAGATAGCCCCGGAGCCAGACGCAAGGCACAAGGCTTCAGCAGAGCTTTCAGTCGGCAATGAAAAGCTGCATGTTACAGGAGGTACAATAACAGTCAGCAAATGGAATTACGAATACACCATCAAGTTCAATCTTGAGACCGAAAAGGGAAAATTCGCAGGTCTTGCAGACAACAAGAAGATCTATTTCGCGACCCAGGAGTACAGTTCGCTTTCAACAGGAGCCAACCAGATCTATCAGAAGGACCTTACTGTAAGAAGCGATCTTATGAACACAGATGTAAAGTATTCGATTTATCTGCCGGAAAGCTATGACGGGACGAAGAAATATCCTGTGCTTTATATTCTCCATGGATATGGCGGCAACAACAATGACTGGCTTCAGGATAACAGCGGTTCATTATGGTCCGGAGGAGGAACAATGCCTGCATATGCAAGGGAATATGCTGAAAAGACAGGCAAGGAACTGATCATCGTAGCTCCTGACGGAGGGAACAACTTCTACTGCGACGGCTTCAACGGCGGTCCGAAGTACATGTCCTTCTTCTTCCAGGAATTCATTCCTTACATCGAGTCGACATACGCCATAAAGGCAGAAAAGAAATCGCGCGCCATAGGCGGCCTTTCAATGGGAGGATACGGATCACTCTATTACGGTACCCTTCATCCAGAGATGTTCTGTTATGTCTATGCATGCTCTGCAGCGATAAGTGCCGGAATGGCAACAGCGGACCCTGCCCAGCTCATAGCCGGGGCCGCCAGTTCAGGAAAAATCAACGAACTGCCGGGATTCACACTCGAGATCGGAACAGAAGACACTACAGTGCCTGTGTCAAGCAACGACCAGTTCATCAAGACACTTGCAGGCTACGGAATCCCATACGAGTACATAACCCGCCCGGGAGGACACACATGGCCTTTCTGGAATGCATGCAGTCCAAAGATCATTCACAAGGTAATGACCACATTTGAATAACATTGAAAAACGACATGAAGAAAACACTTTTAACCGGAGCATTGCTCCTCGCCACAACAGCGATTTTCGCACAGCCACAGCTTACAAAAGATAACATCGACGAGGTTCTCGGCGCGATGACCCTCGAAGAGAAGGCTACTCTGCTTGTAGGCAGCGGCTGGGGCAGCATGACAGCAGGAAGTATGACTGCTTCAGCTACAGCCCTTGTACCAGGCGCAGCCGGTACTACACGCGCAATCGAGCGCCTCGGCGTGACACAGGCTGTCCTCGCTGACGGACCTGCAGGTCTGCGTATTTCACCAAGAAGAGACAATGATCCTGCAACATATTATTGCACAGGTTTCCCTGTAGGAACAGTCATGGCAAGTATGTGGGACACCCAGCGCGTTCAGGAACTCACAACCGCAATGGGTAACGAGGTAAAGGAATATGGTGCAGACGTACTCCTCGCTCCAGGTATGAACCTGCACAGAAATCCACTCTGCGGCCGTAACTTCGAATATTTCTCTGAAGACCCATACCTCACAGGTAAGATCGCGGCAGCATATATCAACGGTATCCAGAGCAACGGAGTAGGCGTAAGCGTAAAGCACTATGCAGCCAATAGTCAGGAAGTCAACCGTATGGAAAATGACTCAAGAGTGAGCCAGCGTGCCCTTCGCGAGCTTTACCTCAAAGGATTTGAAATCGCAGTCAAGGAAGCTGACCCATGGACTGTGATGTCATCTTACAACAAGCTCAACGGCGAATATACACAGCAGTCATATGACCTCCTCACAACAATCCTTCGTGACGAGTGGGGCTTCAACGGTATCGTGATGACTGACTGGGGCAACAAGCAGGGTACAGTGAAGGCTGTCAAGGCCGGCAACGACCTGATGGAGCCAGGTATGCAGAATGAGATCGAACGCATCATCGAAGGCGTAAAGGCCGGCGAGATCACACAGGAAGAGCTCGACAGAAACGTACGCAACATGCTCGAGTTCATCGTAAGAACTCCTCGCTTCCAGGGCTACAAGTATTCTGACAAACCTGACCTGCAGGCACATGCCGAGCTCGTACGCGCAGCTGCACCAGAGGGAATGGTATTGCTTGAGAACAATGGTGCACTTCCTTTGAAGGATGTGAAGAAGGTTGCCCTTTACGGAACAGGTTCATATGACTTCATCGCAGGCGGTACAGGTTCAGGAAATGTAAACAAGCCATATATCCGCAACGTTGCCGAAGGTCTCACAGTAAACGGACTTGAGGTGAACGCTGATATCCAGAAGTGGTATGAACAGTACATCGCTCTTGCAAAGACAAACCTCAGGAACAACGGACAGGGTGGCGGATCAGTACTTCTCGGAGATCCTGTCATCTCTGAAATGGAAGTAAGCCGTGAATTCATCGAAAGGATGGAGCCACAGAGTGATGTTGCGATTTTCACACTCTCAAGAAATGCCGGTGAGGGTGGAGACCGTTATGCACTTGACGGAGACTGGACACTCACAGGCCAGGAGCGTCAGCTCATCCAGACTCTTGCAGACGTATATCATGCGGCTGGAAAGAAGTTCATCGTTGTCCTGAACATCGGTGGCGTGATAGAGACAGCTTCATGGAAGCACATTCCTGATGCAGTTCTCCTCGCATGGACTCCTGGTCAGGAAGGCGGATATGCAGTAGCTGACATCATCTGCGGTAAGGCAAATCCTTCAGGAAAGCTCCCTATGACTTTCCCAGTAAACTATCTCGACATTCCTTCATCACACAACTTCCCTTACAACTACAAGAACGTACAGACTGGAATGTGGGACTTCCTCTGGGGCGGTCCGAAGAGGCAGACAAAGAATGTTGACTATACAGAATACGCAGAAGGCATCTATGTAGGTTACAGATATTTCCAGAGCGCAGACGCTCCAGTATCTTATCCTTTCGGTTATGGTAAGTCATACACTACATTCGAGTACAGCAAGCCTGTAGTGAAGGCTGGTGCAGATGGTTTCACAGCAACAATCACTGTGAAGAACACAGGCGCAGTTGCAGGTAAGGAGGCTGTTCAGCTTTATGTAGCTGCTCCTGCAGGTGGTCTTGAGAAGCCTGCATTCGAACTCAAGGGCTTTGCAAAGACAAAGGAACTTGCTCCTGGCGAATCACAGACTCTCACAATCAGTGTTGACAAGTATACTCTCGCATCATTCAATGAGGCTACATCTTCATGGGAGACTGCTGCCGGAACATATAAGGTGATGTTCGGTGCGAATGCAGCGGATATCCGCGGCACAGCAGATTACAAGCTAAAGAAGGCCGAGAGCTGGAAGGTGAACAATGTTCTCGCTCCTGCGCAACCTGTCAACGAAATTTCTCTTAAGAAGTAAACACTATGAAACGCTTCTTTTTCCTTGCTGCGTCCCTCCTGTGGGGCGCAGCATCGTTTGCTCAACAGGCCCTCGGTCCGGGAACCGGTATAGTATCGCCTGAGATCAATGCAGACAACACCGTAACATTCAGGTACTATAATCCCAAGGCCATAACAGTACAGGTCAGCGGCGACTTTCTTCCTTCGCAGAAGATAACCTATGTGAGAGACGGCCGTGAAATGGTCTGGGAAGCTCCTGGTAAAGCAGAACTCGTGGAACAGAACGGTCTCTGGACATACACTACCGCACCTCTTGAAGGTGAACTTTATTCATATACTCTTTATGTAGACGGTCAGAAGATGATGGATCCATCCAACATCTATCAGAACCGCGACATCGCCACATGGACCAACATCTTCACCATCAGTACAGAGAAAGGAGACAAGGGATGGTACTACCAGGTGAACGACACTCCTCACGGAAACGTATCTAAGGTATGGTATGACTCCCCTACTCTTGGAATGCAGCGCCGTATGACCGTATATACTCCTGCAGGATATGAGAAGAACACAAAGAAGAAGTACCCTGTGCTTTACCTTCTTCATGGATCGGGTGGTGACGAGGATGCATGGTCGGACCTTGGAAGGGCGGTACAGATTATGGACAATCTGATCGCAGAGGGAAAGGCGGAGCCTATGATCATGGTCATGCCTAACGGAGTTTACTTCAACCAGGCCGCACCCGGAGTTGCTGTGAACATGTTCCAGCCGACTATGACCAACAGCCGTTCACAGTCAACTGCTGAGATCGAAGAGAGCTTCCCGGACATCATCAAGTACATGGAGGCTAATTATAGAGTGAGAAAGGATATGGGCGGACGCGCAGTGTCAGGTCTCTCAATGGGAGGACGCCAGTCAGCAGCCCTATCAAGAAGATATCCGGACATGTTCGGTTATGTGGGAATGTTCTCGGGAGTTGTTCCTCCTGAAGAGGATGACAAAGCCCTTGAAGCCGTGTTTGCAGCTCAGCCAAAGCTTTACTGGATAGCATGCGGAAAGACTGACGGCGTAATGGTGAACTCACTCCTTCTCAAGGAGTATTGCGAAGAAAAAGGCTACCCTGTCTCATTCTACGAGTCAGAAGGGGGCCACATCTGGCGAAACTGGAGAGAATATTTGACTATCTTTGCTCAAAAGATTTTCAAATAGATTTCCCTATAGTCCAAATGACGGGTAACTGCAATCCGAACAGACAGATAAAACAAACATATAAGTATGGCAAAACAAAACGTTTATCTTGAATCAAAACCACGTTATGAGATCCTTGACGGTCTGCGAGGAGTGGCTTCTCTGATGGTGATCATTTTCCATTTAGGTGAAACATATTGCAAACCTGGTGCGCAACAGTGGATCAATCACGGATACCTTGCTGTGGATTTCTTCTTTGTCCTTTCTGGATTTGTGATTGGATATGCATATGATGACAGATGGGGCAAGATGAGCCTTGGCGGCTTTTTCAAGCGCCGTCTTACACGTCTGCATCCAATGGTTGTGATTGCAAATATAATAGGCACATGCCTGTTCTTCTTCGGAGCAAGCTATTTCACAGCATCGCTTGAGATACCATTCTGGAAATTCGGTCTCTGCTTCATCATGGGAATGTTCATAATCCCATGCGGACGAGGACTGGACATCAGAGGATGGAACGAGATGAACTCGTTCAACGGCCCGATATGGACGCTGACATTCGAGTACATCGGCAATATCCTGTATGCATTTGTATTCCGTCACCTTCCGACCATCGCGCTTTGCATCCTTTGCGCGGGTGCGGCTGTATTCACACTGGACTTCACTCTTGGATGGGATATGTTCGGCATGCTTCCATATGGTCCTCAATACCATGTGAAAGGTGGATGGTCACTTGACCCCGCACAGATATATCTCGGATTCACCAGACTCCTCTATCCTTTCCTTTGCGGCCTGATCATTTCGAGAATCCTTCCAAAGCGCAGAACTGACGACAATCCAAGCGGCAGCCCTATCCGCATAAAGGGAGGTTTCATCTGGGCTTCGCTTATCCTGATCACAATCCTTTCGATACCATGTATCGGAGGTACTGACGGAGTTGCAAACGGAGCATACCAGGCAGCAATGATCATCCTGGTGTTCCCACTTCTTGTCCTTATGGGTGCAGGCAGCACCATCAAGAGCCCTGCATTGGCCAAGGTGTGCAAGTTCCTTGGCGATATTTCATATCCGATCTATATCACTCACTACCCTCTCATATATCTGCATATGGGATTCGTGGCAGAGCATCCGGTGGGCTCTATACCGACATGGATGCATGCCGCATCTGCAGTGGGAGTATTCTTCACTGCCGTCATCCTTGCATGGGGAGTATTCAAGGCATATGACGAGCCGACAAGACAGTGGCTCACAGACCACTGGCTGAAAGGAGAACAGAAACTTCCGATGTGGATTAAGATCACAGCAGGGGCCCTTATTGTGGCTGCTGCGGCATTGATTATATTCAAACCATAATATCATACATAATTATGAAAACCATTAAACTGATGGTCACTGCGGCAATCCTTCTGTCATGCATTTCTGCAAAGGCACAGGAGCTGGTGGTGAGAATCGATGATATGGGTGCTCTTCACTCTGTAAACGAAGCGAGCATTGATGTATATAAAAACGGTATCGCCAAGTCCGTTGAAGTGCTGGCGGTCGGAGCATGGTTCCCGGAGGCAGCGAAGATGCTGAAGGAAAACCCTGGCCTTGACGTCGGAGTTCATCTGGCTATCACCAGCGAGTGGGAGAACGTTAAGTGGAGACCGCTTACACAATGTCCTTCCCTCGTGGATGAGAACGGATACTTCTACCCTATGATGGGACCGAATCCGGCATATCCAGGACAATCCGTCATGGAGAACATGGCAAACTTTGACATCGAAGAGATCGAGAAGGAGTTCCGAGCCCAGATAGAACTGGCCCTCAAGAACATCCCGCAGGTTACGCATATATCAGGTCATATGATGTCCACAGCATTCAACCCTCAGGTGATGGAGGTCGTACAGAAGCTCTCGGAAGAGTACAACCTTCCGTCAATTGACCGCGGAGAGGCA
>JAFYLU010000102.1 GCA_017550025.1 Bacteroidales bacterium
ATGCGTTGAAGTCTCTACGAGGTATAAGCGACATAAGTTGAGCAAATACGGTTTTTCCTGTGAACATAGGCAGACGGATCAATTGGTCAGCCCAAAGTTACGATTCAAGTCGTGTACACGAAAAAACCTTTGTAATTAACTAAAAATAAAACAATTATAAACTTTTAACAGTCCCTTAACGGGACACTAGTGATTTTAATAATACATGGCAAAAAGCAAGGCGAAAATACTGGTTGTGGATGACAACAGCGGAATCAGGGCGGCACTGAAGGTGCTGCTGCCGCTGCATTTCTCACAGGTGGAACTGATTCCTTCGCCGAAGGAACTGGTGACCAAGATGGCCGACTTCCGTCCGGATGTCGTGCTGCTGGACATGAACTTCCACACCGACATAAACACAGGAAACGAGGGCCTATATTGGCTTTCGGAGATCAAGAAACGCTGTCCTGAAACCGAGGTCGTGCTTTTTACTGCATACGCTGACATCCAGCTGGCTGTAGAGGGAATGAAGCGAGGTGCATTCGACTTCATCGTGAAACCTTGGGACAATGACAAGCTGATTGAAACCTTGAAGGCTGCATACGACCGGACAGGCAAGAAGGAAAAGGCAGCGGTCGCTCCCTCATCAATGAAGATGTTCTGGGGCAAGGGACCGGCGATGACTGCAATCAGACAGATGGTAGATAAGGTAGTAGCTACTGATGCCACCGTGCTGATCACCGGTGAGAACGGTACCGGAAAAGACGTGCTTGCAGGAGAGATCCACAGGATGTCGGACAGGGCTCTCAGACCGATGGTGTGCGTAGATGCGGGAGCAATCACGGAGACTCTTTTTGAGAGCGAGCTCTTCGGCCACGTGAAAGGTGCATTTACAGATGCACATACTGATCATGTCGGCAAGTTCGAGCAGGCAAACGGCGGAACGCTCTTCCTTGACGAGATCGGAAACATTCCTCCGCATCTGCAGGCAAAGCTGCTGCGTGCCCTTCAGAACCGCTGCATTACAAGAGTCGGAGACAACAAGTCCATACCGGTGGACATCAGGCTTATCTGTGCAACAAACAAGGATCTGAAGCAGATGGTCGCAAACGGCGAGTTCAGACAGGACCTTTACTATAGGATCAACACATTCGAGCTCCACCTCCCTGCCCTTCGTGAAAGGACTGATGAGGTCCTTCCGTTGGCAGAGATGTTCATTAAGAAGTTTGCCGAGAAATACAGAAGAAGCGTCAACGGAATTTCCGCAGATGCGGCAGAACTCCTGAAGGGACATTCATGGAGCGGCAACATCCGCGAACTCTCCAACTGCATCGAGAAGGCTGTCATTCTTTCCGAGAATGAACTTCTGACCGCTGCGGACATAGAGATTGTTCCAGCAAGGGTATCAGGCTCTATCGATGTATCAGGCACAGACACGCTTGAGGAGACAGAAGAGAAGGCAATACGTGCAGCTATGGCACGTTTCGGAGGCAATCTGTCTATGGTAGCAAAGTCGCTGGAAATCAGCCGTCCTACGCTTTATGCGAAGCTGAAGAAGTATAATATATAGATTGCCGGTCAAGCCGGCAATGACGGAACCTCATCACCGACACAACAACGTCATCACCGACCTGATCGGGGATCTGAAATATGACATGTATTCATATCATACTCATAGTAATAGCGACAGCGATAGCGTCTGCCGCAGTCACTTCTTTCGTCACATCAAAAAAGATGAGGGCGAAGGTGGCCTACATGCTTGACGCACTAGAGGATAAGGAGCTCAACTTCCGCTTTGACGAAAGACGCTTCAGAGGACGGAAGTTCAACCGCACTCTCAACCGTCTGCGCAACATCTTCGACAAGGAAAGGCGAGAAATCATCGAGCAGGAGAAGTATTTCGGCTTGATGCTGGATCATGTAAAGACAGGCATTGCAGTCATAGAGAAGGACGGCAGGGTGGCATATTCCAACAATACAGCGCTTAATCTGCTTGGTATCGCGACGTTCGGTCATATCAGACAGCTTCGTACTGTAAGTGATTCATTATATGCATCGTTCCAGACTATTGCAGACGGCAATGAGGAGAGGGCGAGCTATTACAATGAAAGCGGAAAGATGACTATCTCCTTGACAGCATCAGAGGCGAAGATCGGCAAGGATACAGTGAGGATCATCGCATTCAACGACATAAGCAACGAGATTGCGGAAAACGAGCAGCAGTCCTGGTCCAAGCTCATCAGGGTCTTGACTCATGAGATCATGAATACCATTACGCCTATTGCTTCGCTCAGTGACACATTGCTGACCTTCGATGGTGTAGATGAAGACATCAAGAATGGTCTCAGCACCATTTCAGAGTCTTCAAAGGGCTTGATCAAATTCGTGGATTCATATAGAAATCTTACCCGCGTAGCTCCTCCTGTGAAGAAAGCGTTCTACTTCAAGGAGCTTGCTGAAAGGGTCATCAGTCTGACCAGAGAACAGGCTGCGATGAATGGTGCGGCATGCACATATGAGGAATTGTCGGCAGATATAATCCTGTATGCAGACGAGGGACAGATCACTCAGATACTCATCAATCTGGTCAAGAATGCCGTTCAGGCCGAGGCTCGCAATGTCATAATCACAGCTCAACTTACTCCATCAGAACAGACAGTTATCAGCGTTTCAAACGACGGTCTTCCTATAAGCCGTGAAAGCCAGGATGAGATCTTCGTTCCATTCTTCACGACCAAGCAGGAAGGCACAGGTATCGGCTTAAGCCTTTCTCGTCAGATCATGAGACTGCACAATGGTTCGCTGACGCTGACAAAGAGTGATGCTTCGAGTACAGTTTTCACATTGATTTTTAAGTAATCTCCCCACTGGCATACTTTTAGGTATCGGCGTTTTCATCTAATTTTTCACGACATGAAAACGAACGACAAGAAACATCTCACCTCGGAGAACGGCCGTCCCATTGCGGACAATCAGAACACTCAGACTGCAGGTCATCGCGGACCTGTGACCTTGCAGGACACATGGCTCCTTGAGAAGATGGCCCATTTCGACAGAGAGGTCATCCCCGAAAGACGAATGCACGCAAAGGGTGCCGGAGCATACGGAACATTCACCGTGACTCATGACATCACAAAGTACACCCGTGCCTCGATATTTTCCGAAGTGGGAAAGCAGACCCCGTGCTTCGTTCGTTTCTCCACCGTTGCAGGAGAACGAGGTGCGGCTGATGCAGAACGCGACATCAGAGGATTCGCAATGAAGTTCTACACCGACTCCGGCAACTGGGACCTTGTGGGCAACAACACTCCGGTATTCTTCCTTCGCGATCCGCTGAAATTCCCCGATCTGAACCATGCGATAAAGCGAGATCCGCATTCGGGAATGCGTTCAGCCAACTCCAACTGGGATTTCTGGACTCTCCTTCCCGAAGCACTGCATCAGGTGACGATCACAATGTCGCCACGAGGCATCCCGGCCTCCTTCCGTCATATGCACGGATTCGGAAGCCACACATACAGTTTCTATGATGCCGAGAACCGCCGCACATGGGTAAAGTTCCATTTGAGAACCCTCCAGGGTATAAAGAACATGACGGATGCCGAAGCAGAAGCAGTCATTGCCAAGGACAGGGAATCACATCAGCGTGACCTGTTCGAAGCGATCGAAAGAGGCGACTATCCACGCTGGCTGATGCAGGTGCAGCTGATGACCGAAGAACAGGCAAGGTACTATGAGATCAATCCGTTCGACCTCACGAAGGTATGGTACCACGGCGACTTCCCTCTTCACGATGTAGGCATACTGGAACTCAACCGCAATCCGGAGAACTTCTTTGCTGAAGTGGAGCAGGCCGCATTCAATCCGGCAAACATCATCGAGGGTATCGGCTTCTCCCCTGACAAGATGCTCCAGGGCCGCCTCTTCTCATATGGTGACGCGCAGCGTTATCGTCTCGGCGTGAATTACAACGATATCCCTGTGAACCGTCCGCGTTGCCCGTTCCATTCGTTCCACCGCGACGGTCAGATGCGCACCGACGGAAACATGGGCGCGGCGGTATCATATGAACCTAACAGCTACGGCGAATGGAAGGAAAAGCCTTCCGCAAAGGAACCTCCGCTGGCTGACATGGGAGATGTGTTCAGCTATGACGAACGGGAATACGACAGTGACTATTACACCCAGCCTGGAAAGCTCTGGCGGCTGATGTCACCGGAAGACCAGAAGGCAACCTGCGAAAACACGGCCCGCGCGATGGCAGATTCGGAGATCTTCATCAAGCAACGCCACATCCGCAACTGCTTCAGATCCGATCCTGCATACGGTAAAGGCATCGCAGAGGCATTGGAGCTTTCACTGGAAGAAGCCCTCATTGCCGAAGATCCGGCCCATCCGGCATGGGATGAAAGATAATCAAAATGAAAAAATTCGTTATATAACTGATATTTTTGTTGTATAATTAGGAAATCAGTTTTAAGTCTGCATCGGGAAGTTCGGAAGACCGTTCTTTCCGGTGCAGATTGATAATATAAAAGTAATATAATATGGCGGAAAAAGTAAAGAACAGACCTCAAGAGCTTACGAAAGCGGAACTGGAAATCATGCAGGTGATCTGGCAGAAGGAAAAGGTGCTGGTACATGATATCCTTGCAGAACTGCCTGAATCGAAGCCGGCATACAATACAGTATCTACAATCGTACGTATCCTCGAAAACAAAGGATTCGTTTCGCACAAGGCATACGGAAGGACATACGAGTACTTCCCTGTCGTTGCCAAAGAGGACTACACCTTACCTGACGGTTCCAGACTTACCTACCCGGTGACCGAGGCCATGGTAGTGATGCAGCACGACAGAGCACAAGCTTCGACGGTTACCAGAATATGAATGAATTCGTGCAAAGAGCATACAAGGAAATCAGAAACGACCTGGCAACAGAGATATTCGGCAAGCCGCTTGCAGATCTCACACATTCTGAAAGGCAGATAATATATCAGGCTATCCCAATGAATGTATCGGAACTTGCGCCCATCGGGTTGCCACCGATGAGGAGAAAGGCGTATGGAGAGATAAAATACTATAAAAATCAGACAAAAATGTCCCGTTTTTTGCGTAAAAAACGGGACATTTTTGTAAGTATGCCTTACTTGAACGACTTATACTTCTCATTCAATTCTTTCTGCATGATGTCGCATGTGCTGCTATTCACATCAACACCCTCACAATATGAGCGGAAATTCGAGACAACATCAAGTACATGTGATATGATTCCTGATGGATTATTGATGTCGTTTTCCCTTGCTATTGCCAGGAGATCCTTTTCGGTTATGTCAAACACCTTTCCTTTGATACTCATGAACTGACCTTTCTGGATTCCCAATGTATTCGGATCTATACTGTAGACCATGTCATAGGCCGGAGCAAGAGACCAACGTCCCTGCTTGTCCATAAGGAATGAGAAGTTTTTGTCGTGGTCGTCGATGTTTCCTCCGAGCACATTGAATACCATCATTCTGAAAAGCTGCTCCTTATCAGCATAGTCGAGTTTAAGACGCCTGACGACATTAAAGGCATCTTCGTATGAGCTTGCTCCACCGGTCAATGCCGCTAGCGACTGCATATGTACTTTACCTTCCTGGGTTCTATCAAATCTTTCTGTTATGAAATGTGAGCACCTGTCAAATCTCTTTAATTCGGAATGTTTCATTAGTATTCCAGAATCGCAACACATCTTGTAGTAAGCATATTCGAGACGGGCATACGGAAACATATCTGACTCATTGTCATATTTAAGGATGTAGTATTTATACCCTTCAGGAAGAAG
>JAFYLU010000103.1 GCA_017550025.1 Bacteroidales bacterium
CAGGCCAGACTTTTGCCGCCGGCTTCCTTCAGATTCCACCTCACGATGGACACCCTTGCCATTGGCTATATGCTTCCCGTCATTAGGGCGCATTAGGGACTTTCACCCGTTAGAACATGCCCATGCTGGGCGTACACGAAAGGCGGCCGGAAATCTATATATTTCCGACCGCCGTCAATATTTATCAGAAAGAGGTTTTATGAGACTGATCAGACAGCCAGGCGTCAAGCCAGTCAACTCTGTCAGCAAAAAACTCCTCCACATACTCGACCTCCTTTTCCCAGGAACCGAGACTGACAAGTCCAACACTAACATGCCGGTCAAGGATCTTCCATTTCTGGAAATTCATGACCTGGGCTTCGCTTATATTGTCCGCCACCTGCATCATTTCCTCCTTGAATGCCGGAATCTGCAGCTTGAGGGCTGCCCACTCGTCCCTGACAACATCCGCGAAACTGCTGTCTTCAAAGAGCCTTCCGAAATATTTCCACCTGCTCCATATAGCCTTGTACCTGTCAGGCTGGGCCGGGAGTCCAGCCCATCCTGCATATTCGTCTTCCCTGTGCGCAAGTCCCATGCTCCATTCCGCATCCCATACAGGAGCGATCTGCAGCTTTGCATCACGCGAAGGGAGAACATAATACATATTGGGTTCCAGGTTAGCTATGAGCTCCTGGACAAGGAACCATTTGGCAAAGGTCTCCAAATCGATATATTTCCTGTATCCCTTGTCAGGGTCCTTGAAATCATCCCCATAAAGGGCCGATTCGAAATCATTCATGAATCCTGTGATGAATCTGAAGGCAGCATCACCCGCCGTGATTTCCCCGTCTTCCGGATCAGGATATTTGAATGTATACCAATACTCACGAGAGGATGTCATGAAATTCAACGGCTCTTCCCAGAAATAATTGTCATTTTCAAACAGGAATCCGTCGTCCGCAATATCCACACGATTCTTTTTCTTCTCGACCTGATCGGTAAGCAGGTATACCCCCATATATTCATCATTCAGATACAGATGGACATGGCGGCAGTTTATCGGATACGGCAGTCCTGCGATCCGCGCAAGCTCACACATATAGGTCGTTCTCATAAGAGACTTGTCGCAGTACTCGGCCAGAAGTACCCATTCCTTGTTGGCCGCGAAACCTAAAAGACCTGCCTTCTCATCAAACTTCAGCTTATAAGGCTTCTTTTCATAGCCCCATGTGGCATTTCCCCTGCCCTTGATACGTCCCGATGCGGAATAAACCAGGCTTTCATTTTCCTCCACGGTAACCACTGCCTTAAGATACTCATCCTTGCTTTCTACATTCCGGCCATCCTCGACATCGACTCTGATCACCGGGACAAAGAAAGGCTTTTCTTCCTGTTCCGGCTTCGAAGTCTGTTCCTTTTCCGGAATATCAGGCTCATTGTACCCATAATCCAAAGGTGAGCATGACAAGGAAGATAAGACAGCAACAGAGACTGCCAGGAGCATATCGTGCAATTTCATATCAGGTTCTGTTTTATTGATGATGAGGTCGTCTTTCGCAAATTTAGAGATATTTCCAGAAACGGCAATGCCATTCACAGGCACTGGATAAGCTCAATCAATAATAACATTTAACTTTTTTCTCCGCTGGAATCAAGTCAGTGAAATAAATGTTATTTTTGCTGAAATAATCCCGAAACGCAACAAATAAATATGACACCAAAATCATCATACGAATCTCCTGAAGTGGAGATTATCGAAACAAAGACAGAGGGAATTCTCTGTACAAGTGATAATTCCGGAATGGATATGAATCCTGAAGAAGGAAACATGTAGATTGCCGTTCGAGCCGGCAATGACGTCCTCTGTCATTCCCGACTGCCTATGTCATTCCCGGCTTGATCGGGAATCTTATAAAGTCGTCGTATCAATGTAAATAAATTTTTATAACTATATGAAATTCAAATTATTTTCATTTTTTGTCCTGGCAGGATTGCTGCTCGGCAGTTGTGCAGTGGATGAACTTCCTGCAGAAGGTGGTTCCATCGTTGCTGAAATGGAGACAGACCAGACAAAAACATCAGTTACCGATGAAGGCACATTCACTTGGTCTAATGGTGACCAGGTATGGTTGCATACAACTTCCGGAAGTGTTGCAGGAACACTTTCATCGGGTGCCGGAACCTCAAGTGCTCAATTTACTTACGGAGCACATTTCGGCAGCATGACAGGCAAGGCCGTATATCCTTATAATGCAGGTCATGCAGTGTCAGAAAACGAATTAAGCATAGTGCTTCCTTCCTCGTACGATCTCGGTTCCGGTCTGTCCAACACCAACGCAGCAATGTATGGAGTCAATGTCGGAGGAACCATCAAATTCAACCACCTTGCAGGTGTGATGCGATTCAAGTTCAAGGATGTCCCTGCGGGAGTGAACAAGTTCACGATCACCCTTGACAAGAAGATCAACGGAACATTCGCAGCAGACCTGACCGCAGATTATCCTGTGATCGAAACATCTGCGACTTCGACTGCTGCCGAAAAGACTATTACACTGAATTTCAATGCATTGACTGCAAAGTCTGACATCTGTGTCTATGTCCCGCTTCCGATTGGAACATATAACTCTCTCGAACTCGGTCTCTACGATGACGGTCAGTCCGTATGGACATACTCAAACACAGTAACCAATACTATCAGTCGCAAGACATTGAAGCTTATGCCTACAGTTACGATGGGCGGCTCGATCGGCGGCGAGATTGAAGGAGATGATAATTCCTCCGCAACGACAGTAATCAATCTGTCGGAAGCAGGAACAGCAAACAGCTACATCGTATCATCTGCCGGAACATACAAGTTCACACCAACTAAAGGAAACAGCAGCGAATCAGTCGGAGCAATCACATATGCCGAGGTGCTTTGGGAGAGTTTCGGAACAGATGTGACTCCGAATGTGGGTGATCTTGTGAAAAATGTGAGATTCAAAGATGGTGTTATAAGTTTCGACACCCCTGCAACTTTCACGGAAGGTAATGCAGTCATCGCAGCCAGGAACGCAAGTGGAGCAATAATTTGGTCTTGGCATTTATGGCTTACTGATCAGCCGGAAGAACAAGTTTATTACAATAACGCCGGAACAGCAATGGATCGCAATCTTGGAGCCACATCGGCCACTCCTGGCGCTGTCAGTGCTATGGGACTCCTATATCAATGGGGACGCAAGGATCCATTCCTGGGATCATCGGATATTGATGAACATATAACAGCGAAGTCATCTTACAATTGGCCCGAAAGTGTAATTTCAGGGCCTGATATAGGTACAGTTGCTTATACAATAGCGAATCCGACTACATATATAGGACATAATCCAGATGGCGACAACAAGGATTGGTTTTACTTTAGAACAGACCCAAATAACACTCTTTGGGAGTCGCAAAAAACAAAATATGACCCATGTCCTCCAGGATGGCGAATCCCTGATGGAGGCGAAACAGGTATATGGTCAAAAGCATCGAATTCATCAGACGATCAATCTTTTACATATGACAAAGCTAACAAGGGCATGAATTTTACCGGGAAATTCGGAGAATATTCTGTCATCTGGTATCCAGACCAGAGTAAAAGTGCCTTTGCCAATTCTTGTGGCGATTGCTATTGGTCATGTACGCCTGCAAAGCACAGTATATATTATCTTGGCATAAGTGACTATGGACGTTTCTGGCCTGCCTTTAGTGGCGTATGGCGATCTGATGCTCACCATGTCCGTTGTGTCAAGGAGTGACCCATTCAGGCAGAGCCTAAAACGAAGATTATGTTGACGAGTTCGGAATAAATCACGGTAAGGGTGTCAAGATAGGTGAAACAATCTGGGCACCTGTGAACTGTGGCTATCATGAGACCGACTTCAATTACGGCAAGAGTATGAACGTTCAGCAATCTATCAGATTGGGCAAATCCTCATGATGACACATTGTGGAATTCAGGAACGGAACTGTCGCCGTCCAAATCGCAATATGACCCATGTCCCGATGGATGGAGGGTACCGACCTATGCCGAGTTGAATGAACTTAAGACTAATCACTCATCGTTGATTGAAACTGAAGATGGACATAAAGGATACTGGTTTACAGGTCCTGTTGAATTTTCAGAAACTGCCCGGAAAATATTTTTGCCCTTAGCTGGTCAGCGTTATAGTTCGGGATCTTATCGAGATAGAAACACCTATGGATATTATTGGTCTTCCAAGCCTGCTGAATACGCAGAATCTTATTATATGATTTTATATAGCTTCAGGAATACTGTCGATATGGACTCTGATGAAGGACGTGCATGTGGCAACTCTCTCCGTTGCGTTAGTGAATACATTATCAACAATTCAAATCACAATTAATTACAGTACCTGAACATAGGATTGTAAGCTTCCCCTTTTTGCATCTTTCAAAGATGCGATGTGAATAAACCAAGGTGGCGTATGAGCGAACTGCACGGCTCACCACATACGCCACTTTCCGTTAATATTGGGAGTTATAAAAAGTAGTAGCCGACTATATAATAATCGCTCCAATTACTTGCCTTATACACCCATTCTGACCCCATAGGCACATAGATCGGACAGTTTGGCCCGTCGTAATAAGTCTCCCCATCATCATCCCAATATCCGAACACAAAACCACCCAAACTTGGCGGGGTAGTTGCCTTGCAATATACACTTGTTAGGCGAGAGCATTCTTTGAAAGCCTCATCTCCGATTGAAGTTACACTATTACCAATGGTTACACTTGTTAGCGACGAGCAACAGCAAAATGCATCACCTCCAATTGTAGTTACACTATCGGGAATTGTAACACTTTTTAGCGCCCAGCAAGCATAGAACGCACGACTTCCAATTGAAGTTACGCTATCACCGATAGTTACACTTGTCAGTGAGTGGCACTCCTCAAATGCACTATATTCAATCTTAGTTACACTATCGGGAATTGTAACACTTGTAAGCGATGTACACCACCTGAATGCAGAAGCTCCAATTGTAGTTACCTCTTCATCAAACTTGATTACCCAGCACTGCTTATCAGCATCGTATGTGTTAGATACTATCTTTGCACCAAATACATCGTCCTTAGCAGGCGCGGTTGCCTCGGTTGTACTACCGTTGGTATATAAAATCTCGTTATTTCCAGGACGGGCAGGATTGAAATCGTAGCTGACGATATCATCTGCATATTCGCTCCAATCTGTTGCGGTCTTATAAGCGCTTGCCGATGTGGCAGGTACATAAATATCACAACCTATGTTTTTATAGTCTTCATATGATACTTCATATTGGAACACATGAAGACCCAAAGCTGGCGGTGTTGTAGCCTTGCAATATATACTTGTCAGGTTATTGCAGAAATAGAATGCTTCAGATTCAATCTTCGTAACACCATCAGGAATTGTTACACTTGTTAAGTTAGTGTAACCTACGAATGTTCCACGCCCAATAGAGGTCACATTATTTGGGATAGTATATTTAGTAAGTCCTGCTGGCGCAAATGCTATAAGCGCGCCGTCAATGATCAAACATCTTTTATCCTCTGATGCAAACTTGCCTTCAAACGATCGTAAACCTTTACATTGAGAGAATGCCCCCTGTTCAATCTTGGTTACACTATCAGGAATAGTTATACTTGTTATACTATCGCAACCTCGGAATATCCAACCTCCAATCGTAGTTAAACTATTAGGAAAAGTTACATTTATCAGGTTAGGGCAATCAGCGAATGCAAAATCTCCAATCACAGTTACACTATTAGGAAGATTTACACTTATTAGGTCTTCTGTATAGAATGCACGCCATTTAATCTTAGTTACCTCGCCGTCAAAGGTAATTACACCCTTACCTGTTGCGGAGTCCCACTCGTTTGACACAACGTTTGCGTCAAAGGAATCTGATACGTAAGGATCAACCTTCTTTGTTGCAGTGTACCAAATAGTGTTATTGGCAGGTGTGGCAATTTTGTCGTCCTCAAAGTCGTAGCCGACGATATAGTAGCTATAATTCCGCCAATAAGTCGCTTTCGTATACACACTTACCGATTCAGCAGGCACATAAATCACACGACCTGAAGCATTATTATTGAATGCACCACTACCCAGACTTGGCGGAGTTGTCGGTTTGCAATATACACTTTCAAGTCTTTTGCACTCATAAAATGCAGAATATCCAATCGTAGTTACGCCATCGGGAATAGTAATACTTGTAAGAGAGCTACAACTACTAAATGCATGATCTTCAATCTCTTTCACACTATTACCAATAGTTACACTTGCAAGAGAGTTACAACTACTGAATGCATAACTTCCAATCTCTTTCACGCTATTACCAATAGTTACACTTGTCAGCCAGTCGCAATCATAGAAAGTATAATTATGAATAGTAGTAACACCATTACCAATAATTACATTTTTTAATTTCTCGCAACCACGGAATGCAGACTCTTCAATCTCCGTTACACTATCAGGGACAGTTATACTCGTAAGCGACGAGCACGATTGGAATACACCCCTTTTAATAGAAGTTACGCTATCTGGAATAGTATATTCAGTGAGTCCTGCTGGTGCTAAAAAGTTAATAACGCCGTCAATAATCAAAGATCTGTGATCAGTTGAGGCAAACTTACCCTTAAACTCTTGTAGACTATCGCAACTTTGGAATGCAGTCGTTCCAATCTTCGTTACGCTATCACCGATAGTTACACTTGTTAGATTCTGGCAATTACTGAACGCATACTCTCCAATTGAAGTTACACTATCACCTACAATTAGACTTTTGAATGCTGCATATTTAAGCCAAGTATTAGAAGGATAGTTATCATCGGAATAATTAATTTCAATAATTTTATTATTAATAATTAACTCACCAGAACAATATTGGAAAGCATAATTTCCAATAGTCGTTACACTATCAGGGATAGTTATGCTTTTGACGCCGCAAGATCGGAATGCATAATTTCCAATCGTCGTTACGCTATTAGGAATAGTTATACTTCTTAGGCTACTACATTCTCTAAATGCACTCCCTCCGATCGAAGTTACGATTTCAGGAATGACAATACTTTCCAAACTGCTGCATTTATAGAATGCACCATCTCCAATATCAGTTACCTCACCATCAAACTTAATTACCCAACATTCCTTCTCGGCATCGTAGGTATTTGAAACGATATTTGCACCGAATACATCAGTTCTATTGGGCGTTGTAGCCTCTGTCGTACTACCATTGGTATACCAAATCTCATTGTTTGCGGGCTTAGCAACAGGTGCAACAAACTCAACTCCCAACGCTGCCATCGGCTGAACAGCATTACGCTCGATAACAACCTCTTTGGTAGTTGATTTCTCGAAAATGCCACCCTCGGTATCTGTAACAGTGATGGTTATACCGCCCTCAAATGTTGTCTCGGGAATGACTACCCAAAACTCGGTTGCAGCCTCCGCCGTTGTGCCAAGTGCTACGCCATCGCCACAATCAATCGTAATGGTTGTTGTTGCTTCGTCTGCCATTGTCAATTGAGGAACTTCCCCAAAGGCAATAGTTGCAGTTGCCGCACCCGCAATCTTCTCATCACCGTTACCCTTGACCTCGATGCTCTTGATTGTCGAGCCCTCTGCGTTGTAGAGCTTCAGCTTGAGGTAGCCACAAACATTCTTGAACGGGAGGAATGTATCTTCCAAGTTCTCGGTTACGGCAAGCATGGTATTTGCACCACGACCAAACGAGTTCTCGGCATAAGTCTGAACAGCGGGCAGGGTCAATGAGATTTTGCCATCATCTGTTATTGTTGCAGTCTCATAGTATGGATAGACTGCATAGATGCGATCAAGGGCATTGCCAGTCTCCAGGTTGCCGCTTGGTACATAAGAGAACGAGCCGCTGTTATCGCCCGTAGCGCCATTGAACTTATACTGGCGATTTCGTGTATTGCCATAAAATGCGGTCAAGCGGTCATCCTCGTGCCAACGAAGATATTTGCCACTTTCCACATATGTCTTTGTCTTCCCTTCTGCAAAACCAGCGGTCAGGTCTGGAAGTTGTTCAGAAGATGTTTCAGTCATATCTGGCTCTTGAAGCCCTTCCACACAGCCGACCATTGTAAGCAGTAGCGATGCTACCAACCAAATGAGTATCTTTTTCATATCGTAATATTTACCAATCTATGTCGTCTTTTTCTGAACCAATATCTTCCAATGAAGGGGATGAGCACAAAATGCCATCTGCCAATATCTCCATTACACGTACATCTGGAGATTCGTACAAAAATTCTATCATTATACAATAATTTTAAATCATTCAGACTCCAAGATGATGAGGAATATATACAAAGAAAGTGTGGAGCCGGCTTTCGTTTACCTTATTTAAGGTTGTGTTAACACTTGCGAAAAACACTTTCCCAATATGTAATATCAAGGGCTTACACCACTTGACACGACAAAGTTAAGTATTTTTGGTATCTTTCTCTTCGCGTGTTCTTCAAGTTTGTAACTATTTGGTAAAAATCTTGGTAAGTCTGAATCCGACGAAATGCCGCCAGATGCAGTCAAAACGCACCAAGGGCGATCCTTCCGAATCGCCCTTGGTAAGTGTATCTATCTGAAAATCAGGATAGTTGACTATTAATACTCCTCCTCATTGAAGAAGAAATCGTCCTTTGTAGGATAGTCTGGCCAGATATCCTCGATGCTCTCGTAGATCTCGCCGTCGTCCTCAAGCTCCTCAAGGTTCTCTACTACTTCAGCCCATGCGCCTGAACGGGTAGCGTAGTCGATAAGTTCTTCTTTGGTAGCTGGCCATGGAGCGTCTTCAAGCTTTGACGCAAGTTCAAGTGTCCAATACATAGTCTATACAGTTTAAATTATTAATTATCAATAATTTCACACCCTATCTCTATAAGGGGGCGCAAATATATACAAAAAAACTTAATGATGAGTTTCTTTTTGCTATTTTTGCAGAAAATATTTACATGCCGGGGCGGGCGGACATTATACAATATCCATACCATCATGGAATCCCGAGCATGAGGTTCAACCAAACAACACAAATTCTCTTCAAAATGGCATACATCAAAGAGGAAAGGTACGACGAGCAGACCACAGCAGCAATTGCCGCACATTATAAGGAAATTTTAAGGCTTCTTGGCGAAGATCCGGAGCGTGAAGGTCTTATAAAGACCCCTGAACGAGTGGCGAAGGCCCTTCAGTTCCTCACTCATGGATCTCAACAGGACGGTGCGGAAATCCTCCGCAGCGCAATGTTCAAGGAGGAATACCAGCAGATGGTCCTCGTGAAGGATATCGAGCTTTACTCGACCTGCGAACATCATGTGATGCCTTTCATCGGTAAGGCCCATGTCGCATATATTCCTAACGGCACGATTACCGGCTTGAGCAAGATTGCCCGAGTTGTGGAGACCTATGCCCGCCGTCTTCAGGTCCAGGAGAGACTCACCACCCAGATCCGTGACTGCATCCAGGACACCCTTAATCCGTTAGGAGTGGCCGTTGTCATCGAGGCATCACACACATGCATGACCTTGAGAGGCGTGCAGAAAGCCAATGCAGTAACTACCACATCGGCCTTCAGCGGCATCTTCCTTAAAGACGAGCGCACCCGTAACGAGTTCCTCAACCTCATCCGATAGATTCCCGGTCGAGCCGGGAATGACGGATGCAAAAGTAAAAATCCGATTTTTTATTTCAGATAAGCATCTTCTACGACCTTGGCACTTCTTGCAATGAAGTCGCTGAGGTCTTTTCCTTTCAGCATACCGTTGGCAAGAAGGGCAAGATCAGTGATCTGCTTCAGGATCTCATTGTCTCCTGCGAAGGCCTCAAGATCAGCCTTATGTGCCGCAGCAGCTGTTTCCTTTGCCTCTGTCACAGTCCTCTTGACATCCTCTGACGCGTCTGATGCAGCATCTGGAATCACCTGCGCAGGGGCAACATCCGCAGCCTTCGAAGCCATTATCTTCGCTACGAGAGGATTCTGCATGTTCACAGTGATATTGTACATCGCAGGCATCTCTCCATAGAAATTCATGCCGCCGCCCATTGCTGACATCTCGCGGTATCTGCGCATGAACTCGCTCTGGGTGATGAGGATCGGAGCCGCATCTTCGCCAAGATTGTCTGCCTGCACATAATAGTGGTTCTCCTTCGGAAGCACTGCCTGGAATATTACAGAAAGATCCTCCTGTTCAGTCTCCGAAAGTTCCGGACGGATCTTATCCTCCTTCGGAATGAGGTTGTCGATACTGTCGGAATCCACACGGGCAAAACGGGCATTCTCAACCTTTGTCTCAAGAAGATTCACAAAATGACTGTCGAGCTGGCAGTCCATGAGCAGGACATCATATCCCTTTGATTTTGCAGCCTCAACGAATGAATACTGGCTTTCAGCATCCGTTGCATAGAGGAAGACCACCTTGCCGTCCTTGTCGGTCTGTCCTCCCTCGACAGCCTTCTTATAGTCATCAATACTGAAATACTTGTTCTCCGTATTCTTCAGAAGGCAGAACTTCATGGCCCTGTCGCAGAACTTCTCGTCAGAAAGCATTCCGTACTCGATGAAGAGCTTGAGATTGTCCCATTTCTCTTCGAGCTGCTGACGCTCGTTTCTGAAGATCTCATCCAGACGGTCCGCCACCTTCTTTGTTATATATGTAGATATCTTCTTCACATTGGCATCGCTCTGAAGATAGCTTCTCGACACATTAAGAGGTATATCAGGAGAATCGATCACACCATGAAGAAGGGTAAGGAAGTCCGGAACGATATTGTCTACCGAATCAGTCACGAACATCTGGTTGCAATATAGCTGTATCTTGTTTCGCGACACATCCACATTGTTCTTGATCTTCGGGAAATAAAGGATACCTGTAAGGTTGAACGGATAATCCACATTCAGATGGATATGGAAAAGCGGTTCGTCCGCCATAGGATACAATGTCCTGTAGAACTCGTTGTAATCCTCATCCTTGAGGTCAGCCGGCTTGCGGGCCCACAGAGGTTCCACCTTGTTGATTACATTGTCCTCGCCAAAGACTACAGGCACCGGCATGAACTTGCAGTACTTGTTGAGAAGACCCTCAATGCGCTTCTTATCAGCAAATTCCTTTTCATCGTCAGCAATGTAAAGAGTGATGACAGTACCCCTGTCTGTCTTGTCGCATGATTCCATATCATATTCCGGAGAACCGTCGCATGTCCACTTCACCGCAGCTGCACCTTCCTTCCATGAAAGGGTCTCGATGGTCACCTTCTCCGCCACCATGAATGCAGAGTAGAATCCGAGTCCGAAATGTCCGATGATACTGTTGAGCTGGTCCTTGTATTTCTCAAGGAACTCCCCTGCTGACGAGAACGCGATCTGATTGATATATCTGTCAACCTCTTCCTCTGTCATACCGATACCATTATCGATTACCTTGAGCGTCTTTGCAGACTCATCAAGCTCGACGCGCACAGAAAGCTCTCCCAATTCTTCGGCATATTCACCGGAAGCCGCCAAGGCCTTCATCTTCTGCGTTGCATCCACAGCATTCGCCACAAGCTCCCTCAAGAAGATTTCATGGTCAGAATAAAGAAATTTCTTGATGACCGGAAAGATATTCTCGGTCGTTACTCCTATTTTTCCTGTTGTTGCCATATTATTTATATTTTTAACGTTTCACATGATACCCACGGAAGACTCCGCATGACAGTCCATGTCATGAAAAAGGGCCTCCCGAAGGACGCCCTCATATAGTCAAAATATGTTCCAGTGCAGGAAGACTGACTAAATGTCAGTATTTTCTGCCAAGCAAGACAATCATCTGCTCGTACGATAGACCGGTGCGTATCCGGGATTGAATTCCATCCTTACCCAATCCACCTCCTCAACACCGTCATAGATATTGACAAGGAATACACCGCCGCATATATACTCCTTATATTTACCGTTCTCAAGCATTCGTTCAGACATCTCCATACCTCCCGTGCCGAAGGCAGTCGTATATTCTGCACGAAGTCCGCTGGCTCCATGATCCTCGCCAAAACATGCCATCTGCCACTCATACATGCCTTCTTCATAAGAACGCATAATCATCGAGGCCTGAATCTGATTGCCCGAAATGTCCACCCTGCATTGTTCTCCCGCCTCATCAGGCAGATCTGCCAATACGATCTCTACTTCATCCGTCGCAGTCATATACATCCTTGGTGTCCTGTAGGCATTGATATACGATGTGACCGAGAATCCATGATAGCGCCATCTCGCATCCTCATCCCGCAACGACTTTCCGCCTGTCTCGACAGTGCAGCTTATCCTTCCATCGTTCACAAAATATATATCATCCTTGCCGGCAACCTTGGTTACCTTGCCGTAGAATCTGTATATTGTCTTCTGTTCATCATCCGGCAATGACAGATATCTGTCAAAATCAAGAGCAAATTCCGCCATCTCCACAGGGAGTATCACCTTATGTCCGAAAAGCTGTCCCGAATAATCCTTAAGGGCCTCTGCGTCAACCGGAGTGACTTTTGACGGAACAACCTCACATGAAACCGCAGCCACAACCACTGCAAGCATACATATCAATCTTTTGATCTTCATGTCTTCAATCATTATAGGATTTAACGTCAGAATCTGTAGCCGAGGCCAAAATAAAGTCCGCTTGCATGATTGTCCACTCCTGTCACCACTTCGCAAAATCCGAACAGGTCTCTTCCTACAGCCACACCGATTGGAGTAAACTGCCATGCAGGGAACACCGTCACGCCTGACCCGGAAATGTCAGCCACCACTCCAATACCTACCGAACCATACATTCTGAAGACGGGACGACTCAAAAAACTGAATCTTGCGACTGGAATCAGACCCACCTGACACCCGCCGACAGGATCGGATGCCTTGTCAGCCACAGGGTCATATACATCGGCCCAATAAGCATTGCAGGAGGTTGTCATAGAAAGGGTAAACCATCTTCTGAAATTCATATTGAATTCGACGAACATGCCTCCGGTCGAATATACAGCCCCGCGCCTTTTCCTGTAAAGGTCGTCGATAATGCTTCCTGTGCGATCGAAAATCGGCGAATCATATACATTATAGTAATAGATATTGGTGTTGGGCATGCCCCATCCGGCACGGACCTCATATTTGTAAGGCTGGGCATCCCACTTATTCTGTTTCTGCGCTTCAGCACGCACAGGCATGATAAGAACAGCGGCAATACATGCCGCGAAGGACAAGATTCTGTTCATCAGTCAGTCTGTTTTAATAATGGTCTGCTATATGATGCAGCATCGCAGCGTATTGTTGCAAAAAAATCCGCAGTAAGGGAAATTTTCCTTACCGCGGATCCATTGATGACTATAAATACTATTTATACATGAATCTCTTGATGCTCATCTTCGGAGTCTTCTCGAACGGCTGGTCCATATACTCCACTGCATTGACCTTGCTGTAAGAAGGCATTGACTTGTTGACCTCTGTCATGATCACCTTCTTGTACTCCTCAAGATCCACGCCTTCAGACTTCGCCTTGTCAGCATCCATATAGGCAAGGGCTACAAGACGTGCGCCTCTGTCTACGACAACCGACTCGATTACATAAGGCTGGTTGTTTACCACGGCCTCGATTTCCTCCGGATAGATATTCTGTCCGTTTGCAGAAAGAATCATGTTCTTGCTGCGGCCCTTGATGAAGATATTGCCCTTCGAGTCAAGAAGTCCGAGGTCTCCGGTACGCATCCATCCGTCAGCGGTGAATGCTGCGTTTGTAGCCTCCTCATTCTTATAATATCCGCTCATGAGGCTGATACCCTTTGCCTGGATCTCTCCGACCTTGTTGTAAGGATCATCAGAATCGATGCGCACCTCTACAGAATCAACGCACTTTCCGCATGACTTTGGAGCGAATTCATCCCAGTCCTCATATGCAAGAAGCGGAGCCGCCTCTGTCATACCGTAACCTACAGTAAACGGAAGCTTGAATCTTCTGAACCACTTCTCAACATCCGGATTAAGAGCGGCACCACCCATCACGATCTCACGTACATTTCCACCGAATGCATTGAGGAGGGTCGCACGGATCTTCTTGAAGATAACCTGGTTCAATCCTGGGATTGCAGTGATCACCTTCATTACCGGCTTGTTAAGCACAGGCGCAACCTTGCTCTTGAAGATCTTCTCCATCACGAGTGGAACTGTGATCACGAGGTAAGGCTTGATTTCTGCCATTGCTCCAAGAAGAAGAGCCGGAGTAGGAGTCTTGCCGAGGTAATATACTGAAGCACATCCGCAAAGAGGATAGATAAGCTCGAACATCATTCCGTACATGTGAGCCATCGGAAGCATCGAAACAATCGTGTCACCAGAATATGAAGGAAGTCTCTTCTGGCCGAACTCCACATTCGCAGAGATACACTCATAACGGAGCATTACGCCCTTAGGAGCACTTGTAGTTCCGGAAGTATAGTTGATGATGGCAAGTTCCTTGTCGTTATCTGTCGGATATGACACATCAGCTGCAGTGAATCCGCCCGGATACTTCGCTGCAAAAAGTTCGTCGGTCTTTGCATCCGCCTCCTTCACCTGATCGTCAGCCGCATAAAGAAGCGAGAAGTCGCTTGACGAAAATACAGCCCTGAGTTTAGGCATCTTTGTGATGTCGAGCTTGTTCCAGATGTCGGTATCTGTGAGAAGAACAAGGCTCTCGGAATGGTCAACAAGAGAGTTGACGCTTTCAGGATGGAAGTCCGCAAGAATCGGAACGAGAACCGCCTCATATGTATTAGCTGCAAAGAAGGTTATTCCCCAGCGCGCAGAATTCTTTGCACAGAGTGCTACCTTGTCTCCCTTCTTCAGGCCCATTGCCTCAAAGAACACATGGAACTTTGCAATCTGTGTCGCAAATTCTCCGAATGTGAAAACTTCGCCTCTGAAGTTTCCGAGCGCAGGGCGATCCCACTGGGTCTTGACAGCTTCTTCAAGTCTTGTAAAGTAATGCTTCATCGTGTTTGTTTCAGTTTAAATTTTAGACCCCGCAAAAGTACTCAAATATGGGAATATGCATATATAATTTATTATATTTGTGGCGAAACGCCCGTTTTTGTGGCGAGAAACCCATAATTTTCGACACGAGTCATGAGAAAACTTCCCATCGTAGCACTGATCTACGACTTCGACGGCACACTGTCGCCAGGCAACATGCAGGAATTCGGCTTCATTCAGGCCATCGGAAAGAAGCCTAAGGAGTTCTGGCAGGAAAGTGATGAGATTGCTGCAGACCAGGATGCCAGCGGCATTTTAAGTTATATGAAGCTCATGTACGACGAGGCCCGTCAGGCCGGAATCAAGCTCCGCAGAGAAGACTTCAAGACCTTCGGAGCATCCGTCGAACTCTTTCCCGGAGTCAAGGAATGGTTCAGGACAATCAACGAATACGGCAAGTCGAAGGGCGTCAAGGTCGAGCATTACATCAATTCGTCCGGCCTTGCCGAAATGATTGAAGGCACCGCCATCGGCCATGAATTCAAACGCATCTTTGCCTGCTCGTTCCTGTACAACAAGGACGGAGAGGCCGAATGGCCGGGAGTTGCTGTAGACTATACTGCCAAGACCCAGTTCATATTCAAGATAAACAAGGGTATCCTCAGCGTCAGGGACAACAAGAAGGTCAACGAAAGCAAGGAAGAGGAAAACAAGAGGATTCCTTTCCCTCACATGATCTATTTAGGAGACGGTGAGACAGATGTTCCCTGCATGAAGATCGTAAAGATGTTCGGCGGACATTCCATTGCTGTCTACAACCCTGACATAAAGAAGAAGGTGAACGTGGCGAAGAAGCTTCTGCGCCAGAAACGAGTCAACTTCATAAGCCCTGCAGTATACACAAAGGAAAGCAGGACTTATGAAGTTGTCTGTGCAATTATAGATAAGATCAAAGCAGACTTCGATCTGAACCGTCTGGCGAAGGGAAAATAAACTCTAATAGACCTTCACTTCAAGCTTCGCATATGCCCTTTCAGCTTTCGCAAGGGCTTCTTCCACTGTATCGGCAATGGCAAGGATCACACCCACCCTGCGATGACCTGCGATCTCCGGCTTTCCGAAGAGGCGGATCTGCACTCCCGGCTCTTCGAGAACCTTCTCAAGGTTGCAGAATTCGTATTCCTTTGTATTGCCCTCAACCACAATAGCCTTTGATGCCGATGGTCCATAGAAGCGAACCTCCGGAACAGGAAGTCCGAGGACAGCGCGTGCATGAAGCCCGAACTCCGACATATCCTGCGAGATCATAGTGACCATACCTGTGTCATGCGGTCTTGGAGAAACCTCGCTGAAGATCACATCCTCTCCCTTTATGAAGAGCTCTACTCCGAAGATACCATATCCTCCGAGAGCACCTGTGATTTCCTTTGCTATATGCTCCGCCTTCGCAACTGCTTCTGCAGACATTGCCTGCGGCTGCCATGATTCACGATAGTCTCCATCCACCTGATGGTGTCCCACAGGCTTGAGGAATGTCGTTCCTGCACAATGACGGACTGTAAGCAGAGTGATTTCATAGTCAAACTTCACGAAACCTTCCACGATAACCTTTCCGCTTCCGGCACGGCCACCTTCCTGTGAGATAGTCCATGCCTTGTCGATATCCTCTTCAGACTTGATGGTGCTCTGACCATGTCCTGAAGAACTCATCACAGGCTTCACCACACAAGGGATGCCGATTTCTGCGACAGCCTTGTCAAACTCTTCGCGAGTCTCGGCAAAACGATATGGAGAAGTCGGCAGACCGAGGGTCTCTGCTGCAAGACGACGGATACCTTCACGATTCATTGTAAGGCGTGTAGCCTGCGCTGTAGGGATCACATTGAATCCTTCCTTTTCAAGCTTAACGAGCCTGTCGGTAGCGATTGCCTCGATTTCCGGAATGATATAATCCGGATTCTCCTCTTTGATCACCGCCTCAAGTGCATCTCCGTCAAGCATCGAGAGCACATGGCTCCTGTGTGCGACATGCATGGCCGGTGCGTTGGCATATTTGTCAAGGGCTACCACCTCTACGCCATAGCGCTGAAGCTCAAGTGCCACCTCCTTACCGAGCTCGCCTGATCCGCAAAGGACAGCCTTCTTGCCCGAATTTGTGAAAGTTGTTCCGATCTTTGTCATTGTGTTTTTATTTTAGCATCATGCAAAGATATGAAAAAATAATCAGAAAGAGAACTTCACGGCCCTGTCAAGAGCAGGTTCCGAAGCTGCTTTCACGACTTCTGACTTGACAACCAGCCTGTCCTTCGAGATTCCGTACTTTGTCGTGAGAAGATCTGCGATGTACTTTCCTCTTTCCTCGCTCAACTTCTTGTTAATGGCAGGTGTTCCTGTATTGCTGTCTGCTGATCCCATGACAGTGATATAGACCTTGCTGTGCTTGTCAGCCTTCGCGAGGATATTCTTCGCTATATATTCAAGATGCTGCATCTCGTCAGGAGCAAGCACGGCCTTTCCG
This sequence comes from Bacteroidales bacterium, assembly GCA_017550025.1. Classification (GTDB taxonomy): domain Bacteria; phylum Bacteroidota; class Bacteroidia; order Bacteroidales; family UBA932; genus Cryptobacteroides. The sequence goes on from JAFYLU010000103.1 coordinate 17,509, forward strand.
ATCTGGAAATATACAGCCATAGGAGCCAGACCTTTATAGAATGCATCTGCATCGACTGTACCTGCGGAATTATTCTTCTTAAGGGAATTCACCTGTGCCTGTAGCTTGTTATTGGCTGCTGCAAGATCTTCATTTTCCTTTGACAGAGCCGCATTTGCCACTTCGAGGGCCAAGGCCGAAGCTTCAAGCGCCACGATCTGGTCAAGATTTGCCATTTCAACAGCACCGATCACGGAAGAGCTTCTCATGAATGCCGGCCATCCGAGGTCTACCGCAAAACCCATGGTCACGGAAGGGATAAGAGTGACTTCATCACTTCCATGAATCCTGCCGTTCACTACGGTTGCCTTCATGTCCACAATGAGGTCGAGTCTTTCGGTGAGGCGAAGGTTGTGAAGAAGACCGGCACCGGCAGCGATCTCATTATCGTAGAAATCAGAGCCGTCAAGTCCGTATGAGCGAAAATATCCGGCATGGAGATAAGGGACGAAGTCCCAGAAGCGTGTCTGCTTATATCCGCCGAGGGCGTTGGACATGTTCCACAGGAAATCCCCATGAATATACATGTATCCGAACTTCTGCAGATACATATCTTCGTCAGGATCCAATGTGCGTCCGAGCTCGGAAGGTTCATCCGACCAGAGATTGCCGTTGAATCCGGAATATCCGACCCTCATGCCGACTGACGGCGTGAACCATTTTCCGATACTCGCGTCGATACTCGGACCGATCTTGGCCTTGTAGCCCTCGTTGAAGAACATATTGACACCACCTCCGGCACCAATGAACCAGTTATCACCAAACATGTTGGTTTCATATGGGCCTCGAACGACCTTGCCGTTCTCATCCCGGTTTCCATTCTCCTGTGCATTGACAGCAGGAGAGGCTGTCATCAAGACAGCTGCAAGAGCCGCAGCTCCTAAAATAAATCTAAGGCGTTTCATAACCACTGTATTAAATGTGATATGAAACGCCTTATACAAATTTGGTGTAAAATGCCGTTTTCGACTGAAAAATTTTCGAAACCGCAGTTCTTACATATTTCCTATCTTATTGTCCATCCAGTTGAGCTTCGCCTCGTATGCGCTGATCATTCTGTCCACTGCGGCATCGAATGAAAGAGACTCATCAAGATTGACCACATTGGTGATAGGCCACATGGCGTGATTCATGCTTTCCGATCCGGCAATCCTTGCCGCTTCAGACTCAATGAATTGAGGGAGGGCCCTGAAATCATCCTCGAACATGTTCCAGCGCTCCTTCACCTTCGACACGAAATACGGGTCTTCGAACAGACGCGAATAATAGAGCGACGTCTTGATCCTGTACTGGCTCTGAAATCCTGGCATATATGTTTCCCAGTCGAAATCCCATACCGGACCCATAATGAGCTTGCCGCCCTTGTCCTTATGCATATAGGTACTCTTCGGATGGTTAGGCTCCCAGATTCCTGTAAGTTCCATCACTATCCACCAGTCTACAAAAGAATCCACATCGATATAGTCACGATACTCGCCTGTTGCGAATCTTGAATTGTCATAAAGCGCATTCTCAAGATTGTTCACATAGTTCTGTATAAAAGCGAACTGCTGGCTGTCAACATCATCCGGGTCCTTGAACATATAAGGAAGGGACTTCCTTGATGACTTGAACTTGTTGTCCTCATCATAATATGAGTCCAGCTCCATGATGTATCCACCATCAACCTCTCCCTCATCAAGCTCGTCTACATTCACTCTGTTCTTGTCCACCTTGATCTGCTCGCAAAGGAAGTAATTGCCCTTATGCTCGCCGTTAAGGAAGAGCTCTACGAACTGGCCTCTCGGAGTATAGGCAAGACCGGTCCTTGTTGCAAGGTTGAACGAGACGCAGTTACGCAGGATGGTTCTGTCCATCCAGTTGGCAAGAAGGACCCACCTCTTGTGTTTAGGCATTCCCAGAATCTCCGCCTTGCTGTCAAGCTTGAATGCATACGGCTTCTTCGGATAACTCCATGTCGAATTGCCTCTTCCTCGCATTCCTGTGGTACCTTCATAGTCTACGCTCCAGTCAGGATTGTAAATCTTGAGTGTCGTACCTGCCAGCCAGTCTTCATGCTTGCTTGGAACCTGCTGCCTTCCTGGTGTCTCGACAAAGACAACAGGAAGACCTGAATATGTCACCTCGATTGTGAATCTGTATTCATTCTTGGACTTGACGATATATGTGACAGGTTTCGAAAAATCGTTCACTGTCTCTCCGCTCACCTGCTCGACTCCGTCCACATACACCTTCGCATCATTGTGATCAAACGAAGCGACAAGGAGAGGGCTGCTTATAAGAGGAGAGCTTATTCTTGCCGACCCGCTTGTGATATCAAGTTCGATGTCCTCATAAACAGCGGTCTGGTTATCCTCCTTCAGGAATGAGAATTTCGTGAACAAAGGCCATGTTTCATATCTTACCCTGAACTTCGGAGACACCACAGTATACATCTGGCCGTCAGGCCCTGCCGCCGTAATATCGATGACGACCTTGTCATCATATTTCTTTCCTGTGCCCTTGTCGGTCAGGACAGCGATATAATGTCCTTTCTTTCCCTCTACAGGAGCCACTCCCGTAAGCGTATAGTTCAGGCCCTTGCCTGAAGTTGCCGTGCCGGTTCTGACCATTATCTGGCAATCTTCCGACTCCGTATCATAATTAAAAGTCGCATCTGCCGGAGTGACAGCAAACTCTATCTCCTCGGAACCGTTCTCACCCATTATCAGGTCACCTTCTGTAATCAGCTCTATAGACTCTGCCATTATGAGCTCGACAGGCTTGTCACATGAAGACAATCCTGCAACCATCGTCAACAGCAATGCCGACATAAGACAGATCGTCTGTCTCAACAAAACATTTCTTTTCATACCAATATCTGCTCTACATGATTTTTCGTATCAACTTTCTCGATTATCCTTTCAAGAATACCCTGTTCATCAAAAATGAAGGTTCTGCGGAGGGTTCCCATGACAGTCTTTCCATACATCTTCTTCTCTCCCCATGCGCCGAACGCCTGAAGCATTTCTGTGGAAGTGTCAGAAAGAAGGGTGAAAGGAAGCTCATATTTATCCATGAACTTCCTGTGGGATGCAGCGCTGTCCTTGCTGACGCCTACCACATTGTACCCGGCTGCGACAAGCGCACCATAATTATCCCTGATGTTGCATGCTTCTGCAGTGCAACCGCTTGTATTATCCTTCGGATAGAAATAGACTATGGTCTTCCTTCCTATAAGGTCCTTTGCCTCTACCTTGTTGCCGTTCTGGTCCACGACCTCGAAATCCGGCATTCTGTCTCCAATCTTCAACATAACTCCTATGAATTATATGCAGCAGGGTCAGATGCAGACCCTGCAATTTTCAAAATTATCACAAAATTGCGAGAATTACAAACTGAAGGTGATTGTATGATATATTTTAATTACTTATTTTTGCCATTCCCACATATGAAATTATGAAAAGGATTTATTTTGCCGGATCCATCAGAGGAGGAAGGACAGATGCCGGCCTGTATGCCCGTCTTATCAGACATATGCAGAAGACAGCCACAGTGCTTACCGAACATATCGGCAGTCCGGACCTGAACATATCCGAACAGGGAAAGCATGACGAAGAGATATACAGCCAGGATACGGCATGGCTGCGTGAGAGCGACATGGTCATTGCCGAATGCACCTGCCCGTCACTAGGAGTAGGATATGAGCTTGCATATGCCGAAAGTCACGGAAAGCCATGCCATATATTCTATGACAAGACCAAGGCCAGCCTTTCTGCCATGCTGAAAGGCAATCCGTATTTCCATATATATCCATATGAAAAGGAAGATGACATATATACGGCACTGGACAATATCCTCAACGAACAATAATAAAGGAAAATCTATGACAAATCATATCAATACAGAAAAAAGAGAGGTCTGGATAGACTGGCTGCGCGTGGCTGCATGCTTCATGGTATTTGTGGTACACAGCACCGAACCCTTCTACCTGGGAGGAGAAGGTTCCAGGATACTCACGGAAACAGATGCGTTCTGGGCATCATTCTTCGACTCATTCGTCAGGTCATGCGTACCTCTTTTCATAATTGCATCCAGCTATCTGCTGTTTCCTGTCCGCTACAGCACATCGGAATTCTTCCGCAAACGCAGCGTGAGGGTACTGATCCCGTTCATCATATGGACGGTCATATATGCATGCGTATGGGGCAATCCTGGCGAGAACTTCAGGAATCTCCTGCTCAATTTCAACTATTCGGCCGGTCACCTTTGGTTCGTGTACATGCTGGCAGGAATATACCTTCTTATGCCTCTGCTTTCCCCATGGGCAGAAAAGGTCAGCAAAAGGGAACTTCAGGTCTATTTGGGAATATGCTTCTTCACGACCTTCATCCCGCTTTTCCGCGACTGGTTCTCCGGTTTCTCCACAACTGTGATCTACGGACCGTCAGGACTGCCGCGACAGGCCCTGTTCCCGCTTTGGGGTGAAGCAAGCTGGAACGCTTACGGCACATTCTATTATTTCAGCGGATTCATCGGCTACCTGCTTCTTGGACTCTATTTCAGAAGATTCGTCGGCGAGCTTTCATGGAATAAGACCCTCCTCACAGCCATCCCTTGCTATCTTATCGGATTTGCCATCAGCTTCGGCGGTTTCCTCGGAAGAGTATTTCATACGGCAGGAGGTTCTTTCCCCGTGGAAGGACTTGTCGAGAAAGCTGTATGGTGGGAAACCACATGGTGCAATGACACCGTAGGAGTAGCCCTGATGGCCGTTGCGTGGATACTTCTGTTCAAGAAGGTCAGGTCCGAAGGAAGTTTCTACAAAAGGATACTTCTGCCTGTATCGAAAGCAAGCTATGGTATCTACCTGATGCACCTTCTCATACTTGTTCCGATATCTGGTGCTTTCAGAGATCTTCTCGGAAGCGGAAGCGAAGGAATTCTTGGGTTCTGGACAACCCCGGTCGAGATACTCGCATCAGCCATCACAGCATTTATCTGTACTGCAGCGGTATCCGTACTTCTTCAACGGATTCCAAAGGTTGGAAAATACATCATAGGTTGACAAAAAGAGGATATCACTGACCTTCGTACCGTCTGCAAGATGATAGGAATAATTGCAGAGATAACTAAACCCTGAAAGTTCTTATCGACTTTCAGGGTTCATGTCACTTTTCAGCACCTATATTTTCCTATTCATTTTCATTTCCATTTCCTTGTCTCGTTATACCGTGACAAACTGGAGATATTTTTGATTGTGGAATGATCGGAGATTTCAGTGTAAGTGGTGGAATTTTTACAAAATAATAATTGTTGTGATTGACATCTTCCAAGAACAACCTGTTTTTATACCAAAAAACAGAGTCATACAATTTCAAAGTATTGTCACCTTCAACAAATTCCAACATTAATATACTGCTATGAGTGTTTCTATTTATAATATTATAGGTAAAATGTGATATAGTCGTATCTGATATACATATATATCCAGATTGATTCAACTTCAATTTTATTTTCTGTATACTTGAGAATTGTTCATCAGTAACTTCTCTCAAATAATAGTTTCCTTGTATAGAACAACTCATCATGCATAGCAATACAATCAGTCCAAATATGGTTTTCTTCATAAATAAGGTTATTTAATGTGAGTTCCAATAATCAAGTTTGATACCTAATGGAGGATATAGGTAGTTGTTATCTTCTATCAATCGATTAATGAAAGCAGGTGTTATGTTGTCAATGTTAGAGATTGTTCCGATTAATGGGTTAAGACCTGCATTGACTCGTCTTAGAATAGCCTCAAACGAGGAATCATCATATAGATAGTTAAATAGTCCACGCCATGAAAATTGAGCTCGATATGCATCCACTTCATCCATAACACCATAACCATTAAAATTTACGACATCTATTTCTGCTCTAGCATGTTGACCTCCATGTCGAGATTCATGAAGCCTTGTTTCAAAGTTAATATAACTTATAACAATAACTTCATTTCCATTATTATTCGTTTCTTCTAAAGCACGAGTTTTTGGTGTATTTGATTTGATAAACCTATATTCTGTATCAGCATCGTTTCTCATATCACGAATGTCTTGATCAGACTTTTTTAATTCTTTACTTCGTTCTTTTACATTTCTGGAATCTTTGCCTTGTTTATCTAATCTTTCTACCTTTTTTGACAACTTTAAAGACCTCCTTTCCAAATTTCTTTCATCTCGCTGAACTTTTTTTTCATTATCGTCATCAAAATATCTTCCGTCATAATCAAGGTACTTCACCGGATTGCCAGCGCAGAAGGCATACGGCGATATGCCGTAGTACTTCTCCGAGAGAGGATCCTGGGCGAACCAGCGGCCGAGGACTGGATCGTACTGTCTCGCGCCGTAGTCGATGTAAGGAGTTCCGAAATTGAACTGCTCCTCCTTGCTGTTGTAGCGGAACCTGTTGGTGTCGTCCTTGAGGCCTGCCGCTACATCCCATCGGCTGCCGAATGGGTAGTAGTCGTTGGTCTCGACCACTTCTCCTGAAACTCCGTCCACAACTGCTCGGACACTTCCAAGGTGATCCGTCACATGAAGCATC
>JAFYLU010000104.1 GCA_017550025.1 Bacteroidales bacterium
ATATCGACCATACGATGGACGTCATCAACGAACTCCTGATGTTCGTCGGAATAGGATTGTCCGGACTGATGCATTTCTCCCTCGCGGTCCTTGTGCTGGTCGTATATCTGATGCTCACCATCAACGTCAGCATAAATGCCCACCTCAAAAAGGAATTCCGTCTGACATATGCAGGGCTTGGGCCGACAGAGTTCAGGATCATTATGGTCATTGTGAATTCTCTATTTGCATTGATACGCCCGTTGAGAGAATTTGTCTGGAATTTCACGATGTTCTCTCACGTATTCGAACTCTCCGCCCTGGACTGCATCGCAATAGTGATTCTGCTGATCCTCTCGATAATTTATCTGACGACAATCGTCAAGGACACTAAGGAATACGCCATTATGGACCCGTTGAAGAAAAACAAATGAAGCGCTTCCTGAAATTTGTTGCAACCAGTCTCGTGGGAGGGACTGTCGATATGGTTCTGGTATGGCTGCTTTCCGGATATGTTTTCAGTGGCTACTGGGGCGAAGTCGTGGTCACTCCCATGATTTCCTTTGAGTGTTCGGTAATTGTAGGATTCACATTCTGCTGGCTGTTCGTCTGGAACGACCGGGTTGAAAAAGGAGACAGCCGATCGTTCTTGAAATCGCTTGGAGCATTTAATCTGTCCAATATAGGCGTATTTGTATTACGAATGGTCCTTGTGATGCTTCTGGAGAGAGTCATAGCAGACAATTTGCTGATATGCAACCTTATAGCCCGGATGCTTGCCGGACTGTTGAACTTTATCATCAGCGACAGACTGATTTTTAAGATTAAAAGGAATACGATATGAGAAGAAGAAAGATTTTAGGACTGTTACCATTATTGACAGTTGCATCCTGCGGGGATGCCGTTAAGCCGGACGTGACCCTTCAGACGGAAGGATTGAAGGTAGCAAATGAGGTCTCACCTCTATATCAGTCATACAACATAGAGATGGCCGAACTTGTAGGAGGACGCTTCTGGAAGCCGTACAAGGACATCAAAGGACCTATAGGCACAAATTCCTATGGAGTGGATGTCACAGACTCCTCAGCCGACATATATCAGGAACTGCCTCCGGTCAATCTTGCAAATGAAAGGATACTGACATTGGCAAAAGGGTTGTCACCTGCCTATGTAAGGGTAAGCGGTACCTGGGCAAATGCGACATATTTCCAAGGAGATGATACTGAAATACAATCGCCTCCGGAAGGATTTGTCAACATCCTGACTGCAGAACAATGGCTCGGGCTTCTGGATTTCGTTAAGGAAACGGACAGCAGACTTATGACATCTTTCTGCGTATCCGACGGAGTGAGAGACAAGAACGGAATATGGACTCCGGTGGAAGCGGAAAAGATCATCTCATTCTCGGAACGCAATGGGGTCAGGATCGCGGCTGCAGAACTGTTCAATGAACCTAACATACCGACTGCCGGAGGTGAGTTCTCAAAGAAGGATTATAGCGCGGAAGACTATGCAAAAGATGTCGCTGTATTCAATACCTGGGCAGAAGAGAGGGCTCCATATATGCTCCGCGTCGGACCAGGCACATTTGGTGAAGGTCTCAAATGCTTTGAAGATTTTGTCGAGAGCCAGCCTGAAATGAAGAAACTGATGCTTGGCCTTGACGATATGATGACGGCTCATCCTGCTCCGGAATTCAATGTGTTCTCATATCATTTCTACGGAGGAGTATCTAAAAGAATAATGCCAGGTCCTCCTATGGGTATATTGGAGGATGACGCTATGTCGGAAGAATGGATAACAAGGACAGATGAAGCATTTGACTACATCAGTGCTGTCCGGGATCGATTTGCTCCGGGAGAGCCGATATGGCTTACAGAAACGGCTGAAGCCGCAGGAGGTGGAGACCCTTGGGCAAACACATTCACTGATACATTCAGATATCTTTATCAGATGGGCTCTTTAGCCCAGAAGGGTCTTGATGTTCATTTCCACAACACCCTGCTGACCAGCGAGTACAGTCTCGTGGATCATTACACTCTGGAGCCGAATCCAAGTTATTGGGCGGCATTGCTGTGGAACAGGCTGATGGGAACAAAAGCGTATGAAGTCAACAGCGGCAAGGATGACTTCTATGTGTTCGCCCACAACCTCAAGGGCAAGGATAATGGCATCTCATACCTGCTCATAAATGCCGGAGAAGAACCGGTCAATGTCGCATCAGACAAGAAATCAGAAATGTATATGCTTATATCTGAGAGTCTTGATTCCCGAAAGATCCGTCTTAATGGACAGGAAATGAAAATGACTTCTGATTCCGGGCTGCCGGAAATCAGCGGAAAGAAAACAGATAAAGGAATAATCAGCATTCCTTCACACGCGATAGTATTCTTAACCATAAATGAATAAAGACAATAATGATGAAACGTTATTTTGAAGACCTGCTTCCTGCCGAGGAACTCGAGCAGTTGAAGTATATCCCTACCATTCCGGAATTCGTAGAATGGATCGAGAGCAAATGGCACGACCTACCTGCATTGTCGGATATGACACGCACATGTACGTATGGTGAAATGTGCGAAAGGATAGCCTGCAAAAGATCATTGCTCTATGGACTGGGACTGCAGGAAGGCGACCACATTGCTATTCTGGACAACACGACGACCGATGCTGTCGAGATGTTCCTTGCTGTGACATCAGCCGGATATGTAGCCATAATGCTGCCATCGCAACTACCTGCTCCGGCAGTCATCGGATCCTGCCTTAAATCCAATGTTAAGCTCCTCGCTTACGGATCTGATTATGCATCAATTGCAGAAGATGTCCACTGCAAGACAATAAAGATAACTGCAATGGATGAAACAATGGCTCCGGTAACGACTGTGTCAAAAGATGCTCCGGCAGCGATATTCTTCACCGGTGGAACGACTGGCGCGCCAAAGGGAGCCGTCCTTCCTCACAGAGCCATAATGCGCGGAGCCTTGAACGGATGCTTCAACCCCGGCAAGCAGCTTGGCTGCCATCGCTATGCCCACGTCCTGCCTCTCAGCCACGTGTTCGGTCTGATAAGAGGAACGATGTCTGCACTCTATACGGGATCACTATGGATCGTAGCAGCAAATGTCAAGGATACAATTTCAAGTCTGCCTATGATCAAACCAACCTGCATTGTCGCAGTACCGGGAATATGTGAGATCATAATGGGACTCATTAAGATGTACGGCAAGGAGTTCCTCGGAGGACAGTTGTGGTTCATCATATCCGGCGCAGCCAATGTTCCTCCGAAACTTATTGAAGAGTTTGACAAAATAGGCATCAGTCTCTTTGCCGGATACGGAATGACTGAAGGCGGCAACCTCACATCAGGAAACGTGGATGTCCTTGAAAAACCGACATCTGTAGGAAAGATATATCCTTGCCAGGAATACAAGGTCGTTGACGGAGAATTATGGCTGCGAGGTGACAACGTCTTCCTCGGATATTATGGTGATTCTGAAAAGACAACGGAAACCCTTACGGAGGACGGCTGGCTCAAGACCGGTGACCTCGTACGTTTCGATGAAGAAGAGTATATGTACATAGTCGGCCGCATCAAGAATCTGATAGTACTCTCAAGTGGAGAAAATGTAAGTCCGGAGAGCCTGGAAGAGCCGTTCTACAAATGTGACAGGCTCAGAGACTGTCTTGTAAAGGAAGAAAACGAGGACGGAAGAGTGGTGCTGACTATTGAGATATATCCTCGAATGGAAGAGTTTACCGGCGTTGCCTGGGAACAGGTGGAAGAATATTTCCGTAATCTGCTTGCAGATGTCAATGCCACACTGCCGACAACTCATCGTATTACAAAACTCATAGTGCGTAAGGAAGACTTCAAACGTACGGGAGCAATGAAAGTATCAAGAAACTAAACACAATTCAATGGATAAGACAACTATACTGACCGAATTGAAATCGGTCTTCAAGGAAATAAAGAAAAACATCGACACAGATTCCATATCAGAGGATACACGGCTTGTGGAAGATCTCGGTCTGGACTCATTGACAATCCTACTTCTGAGTTTCGCTATAGAAAAGAAGTTCGGATTCAAGTTCGACGGTCCTGTGAAGTTCGCCACTGTAGGCGAGGTCGTGGATTATGTTGAAAAGATGACTCTATGAGTGCAGCAGACCGTATAGTCAAAGGGTGTACTCCATTCCTGGTGAAGACCCTGCTGCGCCCGAAGGCATATTTCCTGAATCCTGACAAGCAGAAAGACCGGTTGACACAGCCCTCTATTCTTGTCATCAACCATACAAGCCATCTTGACGGCCCGATTGTGAATACAGTCTTCAAACACGACTGTATTCACAACCTCGCGGCCAAAGACCGGTTTCAGCAGAAAGGATTCGGATTCTTTCTCAGGCATACCGGATGCATCCCGATCGACAGACAGAATCCTGATACATCGTGGATACACGAGTCCCTGAGAATGCTTCACGAAGAAAAAGAGAATGTCGCAATATTTCCCGAAGGAGCACACGGCACGCACAGGCAGCAGTTACCCTTCCATTCGGGCGTGGTAATGCTGGCTGCACTTGCCAATGTGCCTATAGTAATGGTCTATATCGACGGTCCGCATAAGATCCTTGGAAAGAGAGCGAAACTGATCATCGCCCCACCTTTCAGACTTGATCTGCCGATATACGGACTCGACTCCGACTACATCGATCAGCAGACAACAATCCTGCAGAATAAGATGAAAGGACTGATGGAAGAGTTTATTAAGATTGAAAAGAATGCAAGATGAGTATCCTGACCAGATTTTCATCTCAGATGAGAGACATACTGAACTTGAGTGACCATATTGATGTAGTGGCCGCAGAAAAGAACATCAGAGGAAATGTCAAGTTCAGGGGGCCTAATGCCTGGATTCTTGCAGTCGCGGTAATCATCGCTTCCGTAGGACTCAACGTGAATTCCATACCCGTCGTAATCGGAGCGATGCTTATATCTCCTCTGATGGGCCCTATTTTCGGAATGGGGCTTGGATTAGGTGTGAATGATATCGAACTGATGAAGTCATCAGGAAAGAACCTGCTGGTGATGGTCTCGATCAGTCTTGTCGTGTCATTCCTGTATTTCCTGATCACTCCTCTGAGCCTCAGTAATCCGACAGAGTTGCTTGCAAGGACATCACCGACCTTCTATGATGTGCTGATCGCTTCTTTCGGAGGCTTCGCCGGCATTCTCGAACTATGCAGAAAAGAGAAAGGTACGGTAATCTCCGGAGTCGCCATTGCAACCGCATTGATGCCTCCGTTATGCACGGCAGGATATGGACTGGCCAGCGGCAACATGACGCATTTTATAGGAGCCCTTTATCTGTTTGTCATTAACGGTACATTCATAATGCTGGCTACTTATGTCGGAGTCAAATATCTCAGATTTCAGCAGACGGAGTTCAAGGACGTTGCAAGAGGTAAGAGAACAAGAAGGATCACATCCGCCCTCATAGTCATCCTTGTGATTCCAAGCATCTGGTCTGCAGTCATCCTGATCAGACAGAATAATTTTGAGGCAGATGCCACTGCCTTTGTCGAACATAGAAAGACATACGGTAAAAGCGTCCTGTATGACTATAAGATATCATTCAAGGATAAGGCACATCTGGAATTGTTCTTTACTGGTGATCCTCTTGATGAGACATCGAAAGCAGAGGTAATGGAGGTTGCTGGAGGATATGGATTGGAAGAAGACCAGATAAGCATAAAGGACTACACAAGAAGCGCGGAATCCAATGACATAGAACTTTTTCAGGAAATCTATCGACGAAATAAAGAACAGATCGCATCAAAAGACCAGGAAATCAGAACCCTTGGAGAAGAACTGAAATTGCTCAAGGACAACAGCATTCCTCACAGTCAGATAGCCAAGGAGATATTCAGCATCTACCCGTCAGTCTCAGAAATCAGCCTGTCACGTGGAAAAACAGTGAACCGGGATCTGACTGAATCCGACGTCCTTATGGTAAATCTCCATTGTAATCAGCCTCTCTCCGAAGAACTGACCGGGCAGATGAAGGAATGGCTGAAGACCAGGCTTGAAATTGACAACGTATTGATTTCACATCAAACCATAGAATAAGATGCCGCATAAGATACTCATACTATCCTGCAATACCGGAGAGGGACATAATTCTGCTGCAAAGGCTCTTAAACGTACCATCGAGAATGATGACATGCAGTGCGACATATATGATGCCTTGGGACTTGCCGGGAAACGACTGTCTAATAAGGTTTCAAGAATATATGACAATTCTGTAAAGAACTCTCTGTTCAGTACGGGATATGCTATAGGTGAATGGTACAGTTCAATAAGATTCAAACCGAGATCTCCGGTATATCGTTTCAATAAAACCTACGCAACAGAAATATACCATTTGATATGCGGCAATGGATATGATGCCGTAGTATGTACCCACCCTTTCCCGGCTCTGTCAGTATCGTTCATAAAGGAAAAGTATGGTCTTTGTATTCCATCTTTCTTTGTCGCTACCGATTACACATGCTATCCGTTTGTGAATGAGACTGATCTTGACGGATATATGATTGCTCATTCTGATCTGATTGAGGAATATGTCAGGAAAGGCGTTCCGGCAGAAAAGATATATCCTACAGGAATACCGTGCAGAGCGGACAATCTTGTCGGGAAAATTCCACAAAAGGAAGCCAGGCAGGAACTTGATGAAATATATTCATTGTGTAGTCAATCACTGGACGGCAGGTGGTTTCTCATAATGGGAGGGTCTATGGGATTCGGCAACATGAATGAACTTATAGGACATCTTCTGAATAAATGTTCACCGAAGGACAGGATAGTCTGTATATGCGGAAGAAATCAGGAGCAGGAAAGAGAGATTCAGGGAATGTATCCGGAGTCTTCAATAGTAAAGGTTGTCGGATATACTGATAGAGTGATGCTGTTTATGGATGCCTGTGATGTGCTCTTCACAAAACCGGGTGGGCTGACAAGTACCGAAGCCCTAAACAGAGGCGTACCTCTGATTCATACAGCTCCGATCAAAGGGATAGAAGATAAGAATGCACATTTTTTTCACGACCGTGGCATGTCGTACAGTTCCACGGATCCGCAGCTGCAGAGCGAATTTGCATTTCGATTATGCGAAGAAAAAGACTGCAGGATGGTAATGCTTCAGTCTCAGATGAACAATAGAATGGAATCAGCTTCAGCCGACATACTGAAAATAATAAAACAGAAGATTCAATGAACGTGCTTGCCAAAATGACTCGCTTTTCAAGAGCGATACTATATTTCTCAGTGATTCTACTTGTCGCACAAATCGTATCCATGATTTGGGTGGACACCGATATCGCTGTCGGACATATCGCATTTCAGATCTTTGAAAATCTTCTGATGATTGCAGTGGTTCTGTTACAACCCGTACTGGGAAAAACAACGGGGAAGGCTATACCTAAAGCAATGGAGATTGCATTTGTCGGTTTTTGCTTCGCTTCTCTGGTAATGGGCGACCTGTTTGATTTTTATGGACAATTCCAATGGTGGGATATGGCTCTGCACGTAATTTCGGGCATAATGCTCGGAATCATAGGACATGCAATAATTACTAATATCGACGGAATAGATCTCAATCGATCTCTATTCCATCTGGCTTTTGAAATATTGTGGATATTGTGCTTTGCATTGGCTGCCGGCGCTATGTGGGAAATATGGGAATATGTTACGGACGGCATTTTCGGTCTCAATTCCCAAGAATTCCTCCAGACCAGCGGAACTTTTGACGACACGACTCCGCTACCGGGGCGAATCGCCCTGAAAGATACAATGGAGGACCTTATTCTGGATTTCGTAGGCTCATTTGTTGTCGCTGCGGTTGTCACCTGTAATGCTATAGTCCGCAAACTGCAACAAGAATAGTATTTATTATCAAAACTAAAGAATTATGTATTGGACACTTGAACTTGCATATCATCTTGATGATGCACCTTGGCCGGCAACCAAGGAAGAACTTATCGATTATGCCATACGCTCATGCGCTCCGCTTGAAGTGGTGGAGAACCTGTCAGAACTTGACGACGATGATGAAATATACGAAACCATAGAGGATATCTGGCCGGACTATCCGTCAAAAGAGGATTTTCTGTGGAATGAGGAGGAATATTGATAGACGATGAACTATACAGGAATAATCGTAGGGCTTGCTACCTTTCTGATAATCGGGATATTTCATCCGATAGTCATCAAAGCCGAGTACTATCTTGGCGTAAAATGCTGGTGGATCTTTATGCTGGCAGGAATAGTTTTAGGGGTATTGTCGCTGACATCCGAAGGTCTGATAGTATCCTCGCTCCTTGGGGTGACGGCATTTTCATCCTTCTGGAGTATATTGGAACTGAAACAGCAGAAGGAGAGAGTCAGGAAAGGATGGTTCCCGGAAGGTCCCGGACATAATAAGTAACTAAATGGATTCAATCAGCGATAAAATAACCGGATGGTTCCTCCAATCTGGCTGTTCGGAGACTGTTGCAATGCTGCTACTCCGGGTAGGAGCAATTCTTTTCATCCTCCTCATATCATTCATTATTGACAGGATATGCAGGAAAGCTGTAATCCCCGTTATACGCAGAATTGCAGACAAAACGGAGTTCAGATGGGATGATTATCTTCTCGGAAACGATGTGCTCAATGATGCGTGCAGGGTCATCGGCCCTGTCATCGTGTATGCATTACTGCCGATTATGCTTCCGGAAGATTCGTTTCTGGATTTCTCAATGAAGATATGCCGGGTTTACATCATCGTGATGTGTATGAAGCTCATATGTACCTTCATATCCTCCCTCTATGCAATGTCCAATGAGAATGAGAAACTGAAGAACCATTCTTTGAAAGGATTCTATCAGATGCTCAAACTGGTAGTGATATGCATCGGATCGATAATAATCATAAGTACGCTGATAGGAAAGAACCCTGGTGCGATATTGACCGGCTTGGGAGCAGGAACAGCCATACTGATGCTGGTATTCCAAGATACCATCAAGGGATTTGTGGCCGGCGTTCAGTTGATAGCGAACGATATGCTGCGTCCCGGAGACTGGATTACAATGCCGAAATATGGTGCAGACGGTGATGTGTTGGAGGTCACATTGACTACGGTCAAGATACAGAACTGGGACAAGACTATAACGACGGTTCCTCCTTATGCTCTGGTCAATGATTCTTTCCAGAACTGGAGAGGAATGTTCGATACCGGAGGACGACGGATAAAAAGATCCATCAATATCGATATGAACTCCGTGCGATTCTGCACAAAGGAGGAACTGGAAAAGTTCAGACAAGAGAGTTGGATGGAGGGATTTGAAGATACAGGGAATAAGGAAGTCAATCTCTATATCTTCCGCCATTATGTAGAATACTATCTGATGCATCACCCCAAAGTGAATACAGATATGATCCTCACAGTACGGCAATTGCAGCCTACAGCACAAGGCATCCCGATTGAACTTTATTTCTTCTCTGCCGACACAGCCTGGCTGAAATATGAACATCTTCAATCAGAGGTGTTTGACCACGTACTTGCAATGGTGCATACTTTTGGTCTTAAGGTTTTCCAAAGCCC
>JAFYLU010000105.1 GCA_017550025.1 Bacteroidales bacterium
CAGAAGAAAGGATTTATTAACCTTGTTTAATTTTTCGGATTATGGCAAAGAAAGCTAAAGGTAACAGGGTGCAGGTCATCCTTGAGTGCACTGAGCAGAGAGAGAGCGGTGTACCAGGTATCTCAAGATACATCACTACAAAGAATAAGAAGAATACGACTCAGCGTTTGGAGCGTAAGAAGTACAATCCTTTCCTCAAGAAGGTTACTCTTCATCGCGAGATCAAATAATTAGGAGGAATTAGAAATGGCAAAGAAAGCAGTCGCAACCTTCAAGGCCGGTACACTCAAGAAGATGGTAAAGTGTATCCGTATGGACAAGTCTCCAAAGACAGGTGCTTATGTGTTTACAGAGCAGCTTGTTGAGGAAACAGAGGCAAAGGACTTCTTCGCAAAGAAATAATTCTTTCGAATAGAAGCAAAAGAGAGGCGCAGTTGAAAATATTCAGCTGCGCCACTTTTTTATGCGCATGAAAAAGATTATATTTGCAAGTTAAACAATGGATTTATGGGCATTTTTGATAAAGGTGTAAAAAAGACCAATATGGGCTTTTTCAAGAGGCTTTCACATGCTATTGTAGGAAAGGCTAAAGTTGATGATGAATTGCTTGATGCTATTGAGGAAGCTCTCGTGGCTACTGATATGGGCGTTGATACAACTCTAAAGATCATTGAAAGCCTTGAGGAGAGGGTGAGCAGAGACAAGTATGTGACACTTGATGAGCTCATAGATATGCTCCGTGATGAGATTGCAACGCTTCTCAATGTCAAGGAGGACGAGACTTCTGATGATGTCGTAGAACCCTTTGATTTCTCAAAAAAGCCTTATGTGATCATGGTGGTAGGTGTCAATGGCGTAGGCAAGACCACGACTATCGGCAAGCTTGCGAGCAGACTGCAGGCGCAGGGAAAGAAGGTCGTTGTAGGTGCTGCTGATACTTTCCGTGCAGCTGCGGTTGACCAGCTCGTCATCTGGGCGGAGAGAGCAGGTGTTGAGATCGTCAAGCAGGAGATGGGCTCGGATCCTGCATCTGTCGCATTCGATACAGTGAAGTCGGCAGTGGCGAAAAATGCTGATGTCGTCATCATTGATACTGCTGGTCGCCTTCATAACAGGATTGACCTCATGAATGAGCTTACAAAGATCCGTAATGTGATGAGGAAGGTGATTCCAGATGCTCCGCACGAGGTGCTTCTTGTTCTTGACGGATCCACTGGCCAGAATGCATTCCAGCAGGCAAAGGAATTTGCTCGCGCAACAGATATTACTGCCCTTGCCATCACAAAGTTGGATGGAACAGCGAAGGGTGGTGTAGTGGTCGGAATCGTCGACCAGTTCCGTGTTCCGATCAAGTTTGTCGGTATAGGAGAGGGTATAGATGACCTTAAAGTGTTTAACAAGAGAGAGTTCGTGAAATCTCTCTTCTCGAAGGAAGATTTGGAAAATTAAAAGAATACATATATGAAGATATCGTACAATTGGCTCAAGGAATACCTTGAGTGCGACCTTTCGCCGGAGGCAGTGTCGGAGGCGCTGACTTCTATAGGACTTGAAGTTGATTCACTTGAGCAGGTAGAGGAGATTCCTGGCGGACTCGCAGGAGTGATCGTGGCAGAAGTTGTAGAGTGTGTAGAGCATCCGGATTCGGATCATCTCCATGTTACAAAACTCAATACAGGTGAGCCTGAACTTCTACAGGTGGTGTGTGGCGCTCCGAATGTGGCAGCCGGCCAGAAGGTTCTGCTTGCTACAGTAGGCACGGTGCTCGGAGAGGACTTCAAGATCAAGAAGTCAAAGATCCGTGGAGTTGAATCGTACGGAATGATCTGTGCCGAGGATGAGCTTGGAATCGGAGAGTCTCATGACGGCATCATGGTTCTCGATCCGGAGGCTGTGGTGGGAACTCCTGCAAAGGATTATCTCGGTCTTGCTACAGATGCTGTCATCGAGATCGGTCTTACTGCCAACAGAGTAGATGCTGCATCTCATATCGGAGTTGCCCGTGACCTCTATGCATATATGAAGCATAACGGCATTCCGTGCAAGCTGAATATTCCTGATGTTTCTGCATTCGCAGAAGGCGAAGGCGAGGCTATTCCGGTAGAGGTTTCTGCTGTTGATGGTTCTCCACGATATACCGGAACCACAATCAAGGGTGTGACTGTGGCTGCATCTCCTGACTGGCTCCAGAAAAAACTGCTTTCAATTGGCCTCAGGCCGATCAATAACATTGTCGATATCACTAATTTCGTGCTCCATGAGACAGGACAGCCTCTTCATGCGTTCGATGCCGCAAAGATCGAAGGCGGAAAGGTTGTAGTGCGATGGGCTGAAGAAGGTGAGAAGTTTGTTACCCTTGATGGTGTAGAACGTACACTTTCGGCTGCTGACCTTATGATTGCAAACACAGTGAAGCCGATGTGTCTCGCTGGTGTGTTCGGCGGTGAGGAGTCAGGTGTTACAGAAACTACCGTCGATGTCTTCCTTGAGAGCGCTTATTTCAATCCGGTTTCCATCAGAAAGAGCTCGAAGAGACATACGCTTAAGACTGACGCATCTTTCCGCTATGAGCGCGGAGCTGACCCTCTTGTTGTGGAATATGCGGCAAAGCGTGCGGCTCTCCTGATTCAGGAAATCGCTGGCGGACAGATCGTAGGAAAGATGCAGGAATCATATCCTGAAAAGATAGAGAAGAAGGTGGTTGATCTTGATTATAACCGTATTGAGGGATTTGTAGGAAAGAAGATCGGCCATGATGTTATAGAAGGAATCCTCGAAGCTCTTGCATACGAATTCGTGGAAAAGCATGAGAACGGTGCAAAGGTGGCTGTACCTTCGTATATGGTAGATGTATATCGTGAATGTGATATCGTAGAGGAGATTCTCCGTATCTACGGCTACAACAATATCGAGCTTCCGGGTGCCATGCGCATGTCTGTGAATGCTCCGCAGAAGCCGGAGCAGGAGCAGGTAAGAAAGTCCATCGCCGATTTCCTTGCAGCCAATGGCTTTGTGGAGACAATGAACAATTCTCTCACCAAGTCAGATTATTATTCAAAGCTCAAGACCTATCCTGAAGAGAAGTGTGTGAGGATAATGAATCCGCTCAGCTCTGATCTCAACGTGATGAGACAGACTCTCCTTCTCAATGGTCTTGAAGTGATTGCATATAACATCAACCGTCAGATCAATAATATCAAGACATTCGAATACGGTTCTGTTTATTCGTTCGATCCGGAAAAGGACGGCAAGAACCTTGATTCATATGAGGAGCACACATGCTATGCGCTTTTCATGAGCGGTCAGCCAGACAAGTCATGGCGAGTTGACCCAGGCAAGGGAAGCTATTTCCAGCTCAAGGGTTATCTTGAACTGCTCTTGAAGCGCTTTGGATGCGATATCTATTCTCTTGAGACAGAGGCGGCTCCGGCTGATCTTTTCTCGGAGGGACTTGCATATAATCTCCCTGGTTCACATCAGAGACTCGCAGTCATGGGTACTGTATCCCCTGCCCGCCTCAAGCAGTTCGGTATCAAGCAGCCTGTATTTGCTGCAGAAATCAACTGGCCGGCACTCTTTGAACTTGTGAAGAGAAACAAGATCCGCTACAAGGAGCTTCCGAAGTTCCCGGAGGTAAGACGAGATCTCGCCCTTCTTCTTGATGAGTCTGTCAGCTATGCGGATCTTCGTAAGAGCGCCTTCCGTGTTGGCAAGAAGCTTCTCAAGCAGGTAGGACTTTTCGATGTGTACAGAGGTGACAAGATTGCGGAAGGAAAGAAGCAGTATGCATTGAGCTTTGTGCTTCAGGATCTTGACAAGACATTGACAGATAATGATGTAGAAAGAGTGATGAGCAAGCTTCTCTCTACATTCCAGAATGAGTTTGGAGCTTCATTGAGATAGATATGAGGAAGGTACTGCAACATTTCGTGGTATTGCTGTCGCTTGCGGCTGTATCCTTCTCTTCGTGCAATATGGGCGGAGAGAAGGTGATTCCGCGTGCCAAGCTGTCCAGAATTTATGCGGAAATGCTGATGACAGACCAATGGATCCAGTCTACTCCGGGAGTCCGTCTGATTGCAGATACCTCACTTGTATATGCGCCGATCCTGGAGAGCTACGGCTACACTACCGAAGATTATATGAGGAGTGTGGATGTATATATGGATGATCCGGAAAGGTTTTCAAGAATATTGAGGCAGACATCCGGCATTCTTGACAAGAGAATGAAGGAGTTGCGCAAGCTGCAGGGAGAAATGGAAGAAGCCAGACTTGCTGCCATCATAAAGACAGATTTCAGGGCTGAAGACCTGTTCCCGTATCTTGGAGCAGAGCCTTATGTCCATTACTATGACAGCATTGCCTTTGTTCCGGATTCTGTCACATTGATGTATATGCTTGTGCCGATAGAAAGGGCTGACACGATATATGATCAGTTAAGGATGGTAATCCGTACTGACACTCTTGTCGTAGACAGTCTGAATACAGTGGCAGTAAGAGAAGAATTCAAGGAGGAAGTCAGAAAAGAGGAGGAAGTGAAGAAGAAGACTCTCGAGCGTGAAAGACGTAGCAAGCGTGAGGACATTATTCCTGAAAGACGCAGAGAGGAGCCTTCGTCTGAAAAGGATGCTCCGCTCAAGCCAGGCCCCCGTGGCGAATTGCCAAAAAACGAAGCCTTGCAGGCAATAACAAAGTTGGAAACAGATGAGCATTAAGAGGATAACAGCATCGTTCGTATATACTCTGGACGACGATAAGCCGATAAGAAACGGTTATGTGGAATATGATGAAGCCGAAGGTACCATCATTTCTACAGGCGAATGCGAGCCTGGGGAGTGTGTGGAGCCGGGAGCCTTGGTGCCTGGTTTTGTAAATGCCCATTGCCATGTGGAACTCTCGCATCTTCACGGTAAATTCCGTAAGGGTACAGGCATGGCCGGATTTATCGATCAGATAAACGAACTTCGCGACTGGGCAGGACGTGAGGTCAAGCAGCAACTGGTCCGCAAATGGATGGACAAGATGTGGGAAGACGGAGTCTCTGCCATGGCTGACATAAGCAATGACGACTCTTCGTTCGATATAAAGAAGGAGCATCCGATGTATGTGAGGACATTCCTCGAAGTGTTCGGAAGCGAGCCGGAAATGTGTAAGGGAGTGATGACTGAAGTCACTGAACTCAAGCGTGTCGCAGATGCAGCCGGAATCGATGCTGCTCCGACCCCTCATTCATGTTATACTATGAGTCCCCAGCTTCTCAGCGCTTCTGCGGCTGCTGGTCTTGAATCAGGCTACCTTTCTTATCATTCCCAGGAAAGTCAGGAGGAGGAAGACCTTCTTCTCACCGGATCCGGAGCCATGTATGAGAACAGGAAGAGATCCGGTATGAGCACACCTCCTGTCACCGGAGAATCCTCATTGAAATATTTTATAGCCAGATTGGCCGAGGCGAAGTCTGCTCCATACGACGAACATATTCTGCTTGTACATAATGTATGTCTTCAGCAGAGTGATATTGATGCGGCAAAGAAGGTGATGAAGAATGTGTATTTTGCAATCTGTCCACTTTCCAATATATTCATTCATAATGCGTTGCCTCCGATTGACCTTATGAGGAAGAACGGGCTTGCCATTGCGCTGGGTACTGATTCGCTTTCAAGCAATGATGACCTTGACATTGTAAAGGAACTTGTCTGTCTCCGTGAGAACTTCCCGCATGTCCCGATGAAGGAGCTTCTTGTATGGTCAAGTCTGAACGGTGCACGCTTCCTTGGCAAGGATGACAGACTCGGAAGTCTGTCCGTAGGAAAATGTCCAGGCATCGTGCGTATCATGAATGTTGATGATGAAGGAAATGTCACAGCCGAAAGCCGTTCTGTAAGGGTAAGATAATATGCTGCATTTTGATGATATAGTTTTCGGACCGATATCCAGCCGCAGGCTTGGGTCATCTCTTGGAGTCAATATTCTTCCTTCCAAAGGTAAGTTCTGCAATTTCGATTGTGTATATTGCGAATGTGGATGGAACAAGGATGGTGTGGCTGAAAGGGTGTTTCCGAGATTGGCAGAGGTTGAGGCTGCGGTAGAGGCCAAGTTGGCGAAGGCTGCATCAGAAGGAGTTCCGGTAGATTCCATAACTTTTTCAGGTAATGGAGAGCCTACTATGAATCCGGATTTCCCGGAGATAATTGATGCGGTGATAAGGTCACGTGACAGATATTTTCCTCACGCGAAGGTTTCCGTGCTGTCTAATGCCACATTGGTCGGAAAGCAGGCTGTTGCAGAAGCCCTCATGCGGGTAGATAATCCGATATTGAAGATAGATGCCTCGACTGATGAGCTTGTGGGTGTTATGAATAAGCCGACCGGGGCCTATCGCCTGTCAGAGATTGTCGAAGCGTTGAAACGGTTCAACGGCAACTTTATACTTCAGACAATGTTCCTGAAATCAAAAGACTTTGATACGACTGCTCCGGAAGCCTTGAAAGGGTGGATGGATATAGTAAGGGATATCAGGCCAAGGGAGATAATGGTCTACACCATAGACCGGGAAACGCCTGATAAAAGTCTTGAGAAATATACTGTAGATGAGATGGCTGCCTTTGTACAGCCGCTGGTTGATGAAGGATTCAAGATACAGATCAGAGGATAATGAGAACAGTAATACAAAGAGTATCGGAAGCTTGTGTCAGAGTTCCGGCAGAGGCGTATGAATCGAAGATTGGAAAAGGACTTCTGGTTCTGGCTGCATTCATTGATGAAGATACAGATGATGATCTGGAGTGGACGGCTAAAAAAATCGCAGGAATGCGTATATTTGATGACGAAAACGGAGTGATGAATCTTTCTGTCATGGATGTTGATGCAGATGTGTTGGCTGTCAGTCAGTTTACTCTTTATGCATCAACAGTCAAGGGAAACAGGCCTTCATATATAAAGGCGGCCAAGCCGGATGTGGCGATTCCCCTGTATGAGAAGTTCCTGCAGAAACTGGAGGGTCATCTGGGAAAGAAAATTGGCAAGGGTATTTTCGGAGCAGACATGAAGGTGTCTCTTGTGAACGATGGCCCTGTAACTATAATTGTTGACTCAAAATTGAAATTTTAAATTAAACTATATGGAATACTTGAAGAAATATGCCTATACTCCTGATAAGGAGGCTATCGGAAGGGCAATTGAAATGATAGCGGCTAATATGGACAACATAGCTTCGGAGCAGGTATATAAGGATTGTTTTTCGATGATGGACCTCACTACATTGAAGACAGATGACACACCGGCTTCTGTAGTGAAGCTTGTAGATAAGGTCAATGCTTTTCAGGACCTCTATCCTGAATGGCCTCTGCCTGCTTCTGTGTGCATTTATTCAAACTTCGCTGCTACTGTGAAGGAGGCAAGGAAGAAGGATTTCAACATAACTGTGGTGTCTGCATGTTTCCCATCGTCGCAGAGCTTTCTTGAGGTGAAGCTCAAGGAGGTGGAGATGGCTGTCGAGCAGGGTGCTGATGAAGTGGATATCGTATTGGCACTCAATGCATTCCTTGCTGGTAATCATGAGGCTGCAGCTGAAGAGATCCGTCAGGTGCGTCGTGTCATGGACGAGGTTGCAGGAAAGCAGGGAAGAAAGGTTCATCTTAAGGTTATCCTTGAGACGGGGCTTCTCCGCACACCGGAGAATATTGCAGAGGCATCATTCCTTGCTATGGAGGCAGGAGCGGACTTCATCAAGACATCTACAGGAAAGGTTGATGTGAACGCAACTCCGCTTTCGGCTTATGTGATGTGTGAATGTATTGCGAAATATTATGCTGCGACAGGTAAGAAGATCGGATTCAAGCCTGCAGGAGGAATCTCTACCGCAGCAGATGCTCTCTGCTATTATTCTATTGTTTCCTATGTTCTCGGAAAGGAATGGCTTAACAAGGATATGTTCAGATTCGGTGTCAGCAGGGTTGCTAACAACATACTTGCTGCGGTCGAGCAGAAGACAGTGAGCTATTTTTAATTGAAAACTCACGGAATTTAATGTGATTTTTTAAAATATTGGATAAAATCCAACAGTTGAATCGGCCTTCCAGATGTCTGGGAGGCCGATTTTTGTAAATAAACTCATAAATTTTCGTTACACGGATAAATGTCGGGAACTTTGCCTCCGTAATTAAATGATTGAATTATGAGAGGGAAGATTACAATTCTGCTCGTGATGATCGGAATGGTCTCATGCAGCAGGGAAGAGTTCAGTACAGAACGTGGACTGGACTACAATTATGGGCAGGATCTGTGTCATGACATGATTGTCCTGGGGGAGCGTCTCGAAAACCCTTATACGACGAAGAACATGACCAAGGCCTTGAATTCGCTTTATCCGACAAAGGCGGACAGGACTGATGTCAAGACCACGGACCTGTATGTCCGTTTTCTTCCGTCCGATGATGCCCAATATGATTTTCTTAATGACCTGGGCCTTCATCTTACAGACTGCCCGATGGACTATGAGATAGTTATTGACGGAGACTGGTACCATGACCCGTCAATACCGAAGGAGAAGGTGACATGGCAATATGCGGTCGTGCCTGAAGATTTCAGATTTCCTGACCATATCAGGTATGAAATAATTGATGAGTGTTTTATAGCAGAGCATTCTGTCGGGACCCGTTCGGGCGGAATTGATTGGGAAGCCGTCGAGAGGGAAGCTTATCTGCTGACCGGTAATGAATCAAGACTGGCTTCCTCATCTACAAGAGCTGCCTCAAAGATACAGCCTTCAGGAAGGATAACTATAGAAGACAAAGGCTTCAAGGGAGGTCTTCCTTATGGGGTGGCGGGAGTACAGGTCTCGTGCAATTCCTTTGTGAAATTCGATCATGCATATACCGATCGAGACGGATACTATAAGATGAAGAAGACATTCGCATCAGACTTGCGTTACAGGCTTGTCTTCAAGAATGAGAAAGGTTTTTCAATCGGCTTGAATCTGGTGCTTGTGCCTGCATCTGTCTCTACTTTGGGAAAGAGTTCTCCGGAAGGTGTGAGCATGACTGTTACCGGGGATTCGGATTCGAAGCTTTTCAGAAGATGTGTCGTCAATAATGCCGCATATGATTATATGAGCCGTTGTAAGCCGGAAGACCTTGGTATCGCCATGCCGCCGGGAGACCTCCGCATATGGATACTAGACTTCCTTGAGGCGAGCAGTGCAGTCATGCTCCACCATGGCGCTTTGATCAGACATGATCTCATAACCTCATATCTTGGTGTGTATGCCGATCTTATAGAGGCATTTCTTCCTGACATTACCGTCGGTACAAAGGGAATAAGGGAGTATGACCGTATATATTCCACTACATGTCATGAACTTGCTCATGCGAGCCATTTTGCAAAAGTCGGTACCGGCTACTGGGATAAGTACATCAGTTATATAATCGAGTCTTTTCTCGTTTCGCAGGATATGACCTATGGCGATGGTAATGGTGAAAGGGCAGGATATTGCGAAATCGGAGAGATGTGGGCCTATTATCTTGAAAGCAAGATGTATAAGGAACGGTATGGAGGAACTTATCCTACATTTGGAACAAGCTTCTGGTTCTATCCCCAGATATTCCGTTTTCTTGATGAGAGAGGCATGTCTGCATCTGACATATTCTCTGTCCTTGGTAGGGATGTGACGTCAAGAACACAGCTCAAGTCGGCCATGATAGTGGCCTTCCCGGAAAAGAGAGAAGTCATTGAACAGGTATTCAACAGATATTAGGCATATGAAATGGTATTATCATCTTGCCCTTTCCATGATCATGTTGCTTTTCTGTGGCAAGGCGGATGCACAGCGCTTTTCAGTTTCTGCCAACCTTGTGGATTATGCCGCTTTAGGTACGTTGAATGCAGAAGTATCATATTCGTTGTCAAGGCGGTGGAGTCTTGCTGCCGGAGCGAGATATAATCCTTTTACATTCAGAAAAGGAGATCCGGAAAGGCAGTTCCAGTACAAGCAGCAGTCATACAGCATAGGCGCGAGGCTTTGGCCATGGCATACATGGTCCGGTTGGTGGTTTGCCGGAAAACTGCGTTGGCAGGAATATAATGTAGGAGGAATAGTCTCTCCTGAAACAAGGGAGGGAGACCGCTTCGGAGCCGGATTGTATGCTGGGTATACATATATGCTCGGTGCGCATTTCAATCTTGAATTTGGTCTGGGAATATGGGCGGGAACAGATATATACAGCTTGTATTCATGTCCGGTATGTGGTGTTACTTTGGAGTCCGGGAATACTTTCTTCATGCTTCCGGATGACATGATGATTTCGCTTGTCTATGTGTTCTGATTGCAGGTATGTTCTTATAATACTCTTGGCGGTATCTCTTTTTTCATGCTCTCCATACTCCAAGATCAGGAATATCCGCTCGGGCAATGTCAATTTTTCCCTGCAGGTAGCCGGTGAAGAATCTGCTGAAGAGGAGGAAAATGAGGTGGTGATCGACAGCATAAGGAGCACGTTGACTGACGAACCAATAATAATGAATGCCATCAGGGACACGGAGACAGGGGAAATGGTCGCTACGGATGTCATCAGTGCCTCCAGAGTTACGGCAAGATTCCGCAATGTGGCCGAAAGAGCCGGATATGTGTCTTTGAGCTTCGATGTGTCCGTTCCCTCCGGGATGTCCGATTCGCAGTGGCAGCTGAAGGTGATGCCTTTTATGACGATTCAGCAGGATACAGTCCCGTTAGATGCGATTTATATAACAGGTGAGAAGTATCGTGCAGGCCAGTTGAGGGGATATCAGAGATATAGGGAGTTTTTGGCGTCAATAATCACTGATACGACGGATTTCATCCGTATGGGTCAGCTTGAGATGTTTCTGAAGAGGCATTATCCACAGACATATGCTATGAAGCGTGACTCGTCTGTCATACCTCATCCTATGGCGGAAAATCTTTTCGGAGTGACCCAAAGGGAGGCTCTCGAGCATTATACCAGACATCTTAAAAGGACGGCGAATGAGCGCAGGAAAGCCAGGACAGGAAAAATGTATGAGAAGTTTGTCAGAGATCCTATTGTCAAGGAAGGTATCAGGCTGGATACGGTTCTTGTGGCTGCTGACGGTGACTTTGTATACAGGTATGTTCATACATTCAGAAGCCGGCCCGGATTGAAGAAGGTTCAGGTGTCTCTTGATGGAAGACTCTATGAAAAAGGAGAGTGCATTCATGAGTTTCCCTTTCCTGACGAACTTACATTTTATATCAGCTCTCTTTCGACTCTTGCAGATAATCGCCTGAAGTACAGGATGTATGTACTTGAGAGAAATATATACGACAATACGAAGGCTTTCATTGATTTCCGTCAGGGTAGCTCGCAGGTGGATACTGCATTGGGCGAGAATGCTGCAGAACTGGAGCGTGTGCGCAAATGTATTGATGACGTGCTGGCGAAGGATTATCTGGAGCTTGATTCCCTTGTGATCGTGGCTTCCTGTTCTCCGGAAGGTTCATTCGGACTGAACCGCAAACTGTCTGCAGCCCGGTCAGAGGCGGTGAAGAAATATGTCGGAGAGTTCGTGCCATTGGAATGGAGAGACAGCCTGAAAGCCTCCGAACTTCCGGAGAACTGGGAGCAGCTTGAAAGGCTGATTGCGAATGATACTTTGATTTCAGAAAAGTCAAAGGACCAGATGCTTGAAATGATCGCCGAAATGGAGGATCCGGATGTTGTGGAAAGAAAGTTTTCTGCAATGAAGGAATACAGATATATGAGGGAGAAGCTATACCCCAAATTGAGAAGCGTGAGGTTTGATTTTTATATGCATCGTACCGGCATGCAGAAGGATACGGTCCATACTGCAGAGGTGGATACTGTATATATGGCTGGAATAGAGGCGCTTGAGGCATTGGATTATAAGCGCGCCGTGACCTTGCTGCGTCCGTATGACGATTTTAATTCAGCCTTGGCTTTCATGGCTGCAGATTATAACCATTCGGCTCTTGATGTGCTCGGAAGGCTATCTGATACAGATCCCAAGGTGTGCTATCTGAAGGCTCTGGTGCTTTCGCGGCTTGGCCAGCATGACGAAGCTCTGAAATATTTTGACCTCTGTCTGGCATATGACCCGTATATGCGTCATCGGGCTAATCTTGATCCGGAAATGCATCTTCTTGTGAATAAAAGGAAAGATCCTAACTATTAAACCAATTTATTTTATTATGAAAAAAAGATTTTATTTCGCAGCCCTTGTTGCTGCTGTTGCTCTTGCGAGCTGCACTGAAAAAAATGCCGACCTTGTTGAGTCTGGCGAGATGATGGAACTTTTTGTAAATGTACCATGCCTTGAAACCAAGGTGTCGGGCAGTCCGCAGGATGAAGGCAGGGTTTCAGACCTGCAGGTGTTCGTCTTCGATAAAGAAACCGGAATCCTGGAGTCTTATGGCAATGCAAGCACATCGTCGATGAAGCTTAGCTGTGTGCCTGGAAATAAGGAAATCGTGGCTTTGGTCAATGCACCATCCATGTCGGGTATAGCCACGCTTTCTGAACTTCAGGCAAAGAAGTCGTCGTTGACGGATAATGCTTCCGGCAGACTGGTTATGAGCGGGCAGATGACGAGGACACTGACTCCCTCGGACAATGCTGCTACAGTGAATGTTTCACGACTGGCCGCAAAGGTTACCTTGATCAACATCAAGAATCAGATGTCTCTGGAAGTCAATAAGCAGAAGGACTTTGTCGTGACTGCAGTATATATGATTAATGCTGTCGGTGACAGGGCATATCTTTCATCTTCGACTCCGGATGTCTGGTACAATAAGATGAAGTATGAGGCAGGCTGTCCTGATTTCCTTTATGATGCACCGAAGCTTAAGCTTGGAGCCGGACAGATATATTCTAACCAGCATCATTTCTATTGTTATCCGAATATGACAACTTCTGATGTGAACGAGGGAACATGGTCAGCCCGTAAGACCCGTCTTGTAGTAGAGGCTACATTGGGAGGTGAAACCTGCTATTATCCGGTGACTATGTCTGATCTGGCTCAAAATACGGCCTATACTGTAGCAT
The DNA here is from genome assembly GCA_017550025.1 of Bacteroidales bacterium. Lineage (GTDB taxonomy): Bacteria > Bacteroidota > Bacteroidia > Bacteroidales > UBA932 > Cryptobacteroides. The sequence goes on from JAFYLU010000105.1 coordinate 13,053, forward strand.
TGACTGTTACTCGCCCGGGATCATCGTCTCCTGATATTCCTATCACGACAAATGAAGCCACTGTCTCTGTCAATGTGAAGGATTGGATTGATGGAGTTGATTATGATGAAACTATCTGATTTATAGGTTTATGAAAAGAATGCCGCTCAGAATATTGGCCATGTCGGTCAGTGCCTTGTCCCTTGCATGTTGTTCTGTCAAGGAGTATAGGGAAGCCTGTCCATGTCGGCTGGTGCTGGATTTAAGTGAGGTTGATACAGCCGTAGTCAGGTCCGCAGACCTGTATGTCAGTGTTCCGGGCGGCTATGTTTCAACAGATGTCATAGGGAAAGAGCATATAGGATACGAGTATGTCACGACTGTACCCAGAACGGAACTTGTGTTGAACCTCTCCTCTGGAAGTGGAGGAATGATGTCTGACAAGGGCCTCGATATCCCTTTGGGCAATGAGTGTCCTCCGGTATATATGCATACGTCGGTAATTGACGGGGATTGTGAAGTGTGGCATGAAAAAGTCAGGATGAGGAAGAACTATTGTCGCGTACATATGTCTCTCGAAGGTCAGGAAAACTCTGGCGTGTCATTGGCTGTCAAGGGAAATATAGCAGGTTATGATGCTTATGGCAGTCCGGAATCCGGAGATTTTCTTTGCCGCAGTATGTTGGCTGATCCTTCTGATGTATGTGTCATATCTGTTCCCCGGCAGACGGATGATTCATTGGTGCTTGAGGTAGATGATGGCAGCGGAATCTGCAAGGTGTTCACTCTGGGAATATATATATCTTCAGCGGGATACGACTGGACATCGCCTGATCTGAAGGATATAAGTGTGGTCCTGGATTTTGCGATCAGTCATGTTACCCTCAAGGTTCATGGGTGGGAAGAGGAGCATGTGTTTGATGTGGTGATATAAATTCATAAAAATAGTTCGTAATTTAAAAACATTTTGTATCTTTGTTCCCACTTTTGACGCGGATGTGGTGAAATGGTAGACACGCTCGTTTCAGGTGCGAGTGCTTCACGGCGTGTAGGTTCGACTCCTATCATCCGCACTATCTTATGAAAAGAGGAAGAATTTTCGGATTCTTCCTCTTTTTTTTGTGTACGCCCAGCATGGGCATGTTCTAACGGGTGAAAGTCCCTAATGCGCCCTAATGACGGGAAGCATATAGCCAATGGCAAGTGTGTCCATCGTGAGGTGGAATCTGAAGGAAGCCGGCGGCAAAAGTCTGGCCTGACG
>JAFYLU010000106.1 GCA_017550025.1 Bacteroidales bacterium
GGAGAAAGCATTACAGCAATATCTGATGCAGTTCGAGGCTTTAATGGATAAGAAGTGAAAATAAAAAACCACTCCGAAATTTCCTGTTACGGAATCCGAAGTGGTTTTTCTTTGTCTAAAGACTTAACTTAATGACATTGCGGTCAATGCCCTCTTTTCTTTTTTGACATGCCTGGGTAGTGTTATTCCGGTACAGGGATTCTTTCCGGTAAGTCCGTCAGCCATCGCAGACTTAAATATCTGCTTCAAGGTCAGGAGCATCACTTCACAGCTCCGGGGATGTGCTGAATTATCATTTATCACTTCTTGGATCATGGAGCGGTTTATTTCTTTAATCGGAGTCCGTCTCAGTGCTTCCAGAAGCCTTATAGCGTTCACATACATGGCCTTAGTTTGGACGGACTTGGTACCTTTGTATATTTCTACCCATTTATCGGCATAAGAGCCAAAAAGGGTAGAATCTGAAATCAGAAGGCCGTTATTTAGATCATTTTTAGCTTCTAAAAGTTTTTCTTCAAGTTCACGAATAGTCTGTCCGCTGATATACTTCTTGATCGGCTTGCCGTCAGGCTTATATCCGAGCATTAATGTGGTACGGTAGCGGCCGTCAGCTTGTTTGGTGTATTTTTTACTCATCCGGTGAATCTCCTTTCAGTTCATTAAACCTCTGTGCGTAGGCAAGAAGCCTTCTGAACATTTCCTTTTCACGCGCGGGCAGGACCTTATACTGCTCAAACAACAAAACAGCTTCGTCATTCTTTTCTGCTTCAAATCCCATAAGCCATACAGGATTGACTTTTAAAGCTCTCCCCAGAATCTCGGCCCTGTCTCTCGCCGGGCAGTTAGTTCCATTACAATACTGGCTTATAGAAGACTTTCCTATTCCTGTTTTATCAGCCAATTCCTGCTGTGTCAAGTGTGCATCCAAGAGGGCTTCCTTAAATCTCTGCCCTACAATCGGAAATTTTTTCTCAATCATACTCATTTACCTCCAATTATAGTGTAACACATATATCGTCACAATACAATAAAAAGTTTAACAATTTTGAACAAAATAGTTGACAACGTAAAATGAAAGTGATAATATGATGATAGTTCAAAGAAATTGAACACAAATTGAAATGAATAAGGAGGTAGTAAGCTGATGGCACTTGAACATGCTAAGCTGAGAGGCAGAATCGTAGAAAAGTACGGAAATCAGAAGGCTTTTGCTGAGGCTCTCAATATCTCCGAGAATTGGGTGTCGATGAAACTTAATGATAAATCCCCGTTCTCGAAGGCAGATATGGAGACCTGGGCGGCGGCGTTAGAGATCCCCGGCACTGAGATCTACGATTATTTTTTTGTTTAAGAGTTCAAAGAAATTGAACAGAAAGGAGCACCTATGGCAAGAATGATAGGCTCAAAAGAACTCAAAGATGAGTATGGATGCTCTGACTGGTTCATAAGGCAGTTATTTCACATGAAGGGCAGTCCGTTCTTCCAGATGAAGCCCGGTGGGAAAGTAAGAGCACCTGAAGATGCGGTCAATGAGTTCTTTAAGGAGTTAGCGAAGAAGGGAAAAGGTATCGAATATGGGTAAAGAAGAAATGACGTTTAAGGATGTAGTTTTACTTTTCAGCGTATTGGGAATGACAGTCTCTATTTTGGTACTGGTTGGTATCCTGGGCAGCTTAGATCTTGACAAGATCACATGTGCCGAGGCCATGAAGAAGAGCATTATATGGATGGTTATCTGTATCCTTTCGGTCATAGGAATCATTAAATCGGAGAGTGATTCAGATGAGTATTAAGATGGTATGTTACCGAAACCGCAAAGGATGGCTGGATCACCGGACAGGGATCGGAGGATCTGAAGCTGCTGCCATACTCGGACTTAATCCCTATCTCAACAATGTGGAACTCTGGGAGAGGATCACCGGCAGAGCTACAGCTGAGGATATCAGTAAGAAGCCTTATGTACTTTACGGTACCAAGGCAGAAAAACACCTTCGGGAACTGTTCAAGCTCGACTTCCCTGAATACAAAGTCGGCTATAAAGCAAACAATGTATGGACGAATGATAAATATCCCTTTGCACATGCTTCACTTGATGGATGGCTTGAAGATCAGGACGGACGGAAGGGGATCTGGGAGTGTAAGACCACAAATATCCTTCAGAGTATGCAGAAGGAAAAGTGGAACGAGAAGATCCCGGACAACTACTATGTTCAGTGCCTTTGGTATCTTGCCATCACGGAATTTGATTTTTGTGTCCTGAAGGCACAGCTCAAGTCTGAGTTTAAAGGTGAGATCTACTTGCAGACAAAACATTACAAGTTTGAGCGGTCAGAAGTACAGAACGATATCGATTATCTCATAGATGAGGCTCGGAAGTTCTGGGAGTACGTTGAGAAGGATCAGAGACCGCCACTACAATTACCGGAGATTTAAGAAGGAGGAAGTAAATGGAGTTAAAAGTTAAAGAGTATAAGTTACCGGAGCCGATACAGTTCAATTTTGATGAGCTTAAGACTCAGATAGCAGAAAAGACAGAGCAGTATACCAAGTTAGTGTATACAGATGACAACATAAAGGCAGCCAAAGAGGACAGAGCAGACCTTAACAGACTTAAAAAGGCACTCAATGACGAGAGACTGAGAAGACAGCGCGAATATCTTGCACCTTTTGAGCAGTTCAAGAAGCAGATTGATGAGGTTATAGCCATCATCGATAAGCCGGTACAGGCTATTGACACTCAGATCAAGGCTTATGAACAGATCAAGCAGGATGAAAAGAGAGCTGCAATAGAAGACATGTTCAAGAATATGTTCTTCCCGGAGTTCGTGAAGCTGGATGAAAAGATATTTGATCCCAGATGGCTTAATGCCACATGCTCCATGAAGTCGATTGAAGAGAGCTTACTTAAGACCAAGGAAGAGATCATCACTAACATTCAGACACTTGCAGGACTTCCGAGCTATTCACATGAAGCGGTTATCTATTACCAGAGGACTCTTGATGTTACCGGAGCCTTGGCAAAGGTTAGGGAGCTGAGTGAGATAGAAGCAGCCAAGAAGAAGATGCTCCAGAAGGCAGCAGAAGATGCTCAGGCTTACAAGGAATACCAGGAAGCACTCGATAAGGCAGCAGAACCTATACCGGTAATCCCTGTAACACCGGATGCACCGGCAGAACCTCAGATGTGGGTACCGTTTGAAGCTTTACTCAACAGTACCCAGGCAGCAGCACTTAAGACATTCTTTAACGCAAACGGAATCGAATTTAGACCTATAAAGATTAAGGAGAACTGATATGCCGGATTTTATCAATCTCGAAGGACAGCAATTTGGAAGGCTTCTTGTAGTAAAAAGAGATCCTAAGAAGTATGCAAAAACACATTGGATATGCTTATGCCAGTGCGGAAATATAAAATCAGTGGATGCTTGCTATCTTAGAAAGGGCCGTACAAGAAGTTGTGGCTGTCTTAGGAAGGAATTAGCAGCTGAAGCTCATTATAAACATGGTGGATGTGATAAGAACTTCAAGAGAATCTATAACATCTACAACAATATGAAAAAACGCTGCTACAACAAAAACTATCCTAAATATCCAAATTATGGTGGAAGAGGAATAACCATCTGTGAAGAATGGGGAAAGTTTGAAAACTTTCTTAAGTGGGCATTGACAAATGGTTACGATCCAGAGCTGTCAATCGACCGAATTGATAATAACGGAAATTATGAGCCATCTAATTGCAGATGGGCTACAAATAAAGAACAAGCAAATAATAGAAGACCAAGACGAAAGGGGTACAAAAGACATGGCAATAGGAAACAGCTTAACACAGAAAACAAACAAAATGGGGATGACCGCTTACTTGAATCAAGATGCGGTTAAGGCACAGATTACAAGCATTATTGGAGGAAAGAGGGGAACTTCCTTCATTACTTCCATAGTGGCAGCAGTACAGGCAACACCTGAGCTTCAGGACTGCACAAACTCCTCGATATTATCCGCAGCTCTTTTGGGTGAATCATTAAATCTCTCACCTTCAAAGGCACTCTCACAGTATTGGATTATACCTTATCAGAATAAGAAGAAGGGTGTAAAAGAAGCACAGTTTCAGCTCGGAGCAAACGGATACAAGCAGCTTGCAATGAGAACAGGCCAGTATAAGGACATAGACTTTATTGTGATCCATGAAGGCGAGTATAAAGGCCGTGATAAGTTTACCGGCAAGCAGATGTTTGAGTTTATCCAGGATGATGATGAGCGTGAAGCTCTTCCGGTAGCCGGATATCTTGCATACTTTGAGCTGAATAACGGATTTAGAAAGTCCGTTTACTGGACTAAGAGCAAGATGGAAAAACATGCAGATCAGTATTCACAGGCTTTTAATTTGGAAGCATACAAGAAGCTTCAGGCAGGACAGATTCCGCAGGCTGATATGTGGAAGTATTCCTCATACTGGTACTCCAATTTTGACGGGATGGCAGAAAAGACACTTATCAAGCATCTTCTCTCAAAGTATGGCATTCTTTCTACCGAGTTGATCCAGGCTACCGAGGCTGACGGTGCGATTATAAATGATGATGGTTCAAAAAACTATGTAGAGATTGAGGATGCAGAAGTGACAGATGTACCTGAAGCAGCTCCGGCACCGGCAAAGGCAGAAGCTCCTGCAAAAGATCCTGCTGCCGAACTCTTCGGAGGTAAATAATGGCTTGGAGAAGTTACGGAAATAAGTACGGAAATCATAAAGTCACATTTGAAGGCATGACCTTTGACTCGAAGAAGGAACTTTATAGATGGTTAGATCTTAAGACCTTGGAAAAGGCTGGAAAGATATACGAACTTCAGCGACAGGTCAAGTTTGTCTTGGTACCGGCTCAATACGAGCCGGATACCGTGGGACCGAGAGGCGGCAAGATCAGGGGCAAACTCATAGAGAAGGAACTGGCATATTATGCGGACTTCGTTTACTTTGACGAAGAAACACAGCAGACGGTAGTCGAGGATGCCAAGGGAATAAGGACTCCGGAATATGTGATTAAGAGAAAACTATTACTCTGGCTGAAAGGGTACCGCATCAGGGAGGTTTAAAGATGATTCCATATGGAGACAACGAATACATAAAGCTGTTCCGCAAGATGGTTAATTGGGAATGGTATACAGATGTCAATACTAAGGTATTGTTTCTGCACTGTCTCCTGAGAGCTAACTGGAAGGATGGAAGCTGGAAAGGAATAGCATACAAAAGAGGGCAGTTTATTACTTCTCTAAATACTTTAGCTGTTGAAACAGGATTGACCTTTTCGCAAGTGAGGACTGCATTACATAACTTGATAAAGACAGGTGAGATCGCAAGTTTATCGCAAGGTAAAAACCGCATAATTACAGTGATTTCATATGATTCGTATCAAGTTGTTGACAAGATAATCGCAACTTCATCGCAAGATGATGACAAGATCATCGCAAGGTCATCGCAACAGTATAAGAATAATAAAGAAGATAAAGAAGATAAGAATAATAAAAAGAGTAGTCACTTCGTTCCACCTTCCCTCGAAGAGGTCAAAGCTTACTGCTCTGAGAGGAAGAACGGAATAGATCCCGAGAACTTTATCACCTTCTATCAGTCCAAAGGCTGGATGATAGGCAAGAACAAGATGAAGGACTGGAAGGCAGCAATAAGGACTTGGGAGCAGAGAAGGAAAGGAGAGCCGGAAGATGAAATCGACAGAAAGCAAAGGGAATCCTGGGATGACGACACAGCCCACTTCTTTACCTAAGTGTGAGAAGTGTGACGGTACCGGGATGTATATGTTCAAACAGAAGATGTCGGAATACATGAGAGAGACCAAAAGGGAAAACATCTATGGTGATAGACCTGACTTTGATGTGTGGGTATCCATGAAGTGCCCGTATTGTAATGGTGGTTTTGCTTCCATGGTGCAGGAAGCCAAGAAGAACTCAGACATACCGACTACATTTTATAACAAGTACCTTAAGGACTTCGAGTGGGACATCTATGTTGATGAGCGTGGAAACTCAATAGACACTTCCATGCAGCAGCTGGGAGTTGAGTCATTTATAAACCAGTTTGATAAATGGGAAAATAAGAATATGTGTCCGTACATCTTCTCTAAGACAAAGGGTACCGGAAAAACGCTTCTTGCATCCTGCATCTGTAATGAACTCATGATGAAGAAAGCAATCAAGACCAGGTTTGTGAACGAATCCCAGCTCGTAGATCTGAAGCTCGGAGGAGATAAAAACTCTAATGATGAGTATAAGCGTAATCCTATGAAGCTGATCTATGAGTGCAAGTTCTTAGTCATAGATGATCTGGGACAGAAGAACACCGGCAGAGAGATCCTTGAAGATATTCTTTATAACCTTCTTGATTATCGGAAGAACAATTCAAGAATGACAATGATAACTTCAAATTTTGCCATTCAGGAGCTGACTTACAAGGATAAGAGAATCATAGACAGGATAAACAGCTTATGTATGCCGTTTGCACTTCCGGAGTTCTGTGTCAGATCTAAGGAGACCAGAGAGAACCGCAATGAACTTTTGAGAGAACTTGGCATAACAAAGAAGAAGGAGGAAAAGAATGAAAACAACACAGAAGGAACTGATACTTAAATACATCAAGGACTTTGGCAGCATATCTTCATGGGATGCTTATAAGGACCTCGGAATCACTCAGCTCGGTACGAGGATCTTCGAGCTTAAGCAGAAGGGTTATGTATTCACCAAGGAGAGGATCAAGACTAAGAACCGCTATGGGAATGACTCTCACTATGACAAATACAGACTGATAAGCGTGGGGGAAGTATGAAGAGATTTATCATAATTGTTTTGCTGATGCTGCTCCTTCTGATCCTGGCAGTATTTCTTATGCCGGCAGCAGAGGGAGAAGCAAAAGAGGTACCGGATGACTTCGGAGAGAGGATCGAGAACATGATCCGGGAGCATAAGATCATGACCGAGAGATTGATCGCAGCCTGGGAGCATCAGCGGGAAGAAATAAACCTACTGGCTGAAGTAATCTATCACGAGAACTGGCACACCGACAAGGAGCACCTGGCGGCATACTACACCGGAGCGGTGGTCATGAACAGAGTCAGATCAGGAGCATGGCCGGACACGGTCAAGGCGGTTTTATATCAAAAGGGACAATACAGCACTACAAAATATTTTTACACAAAAGAACTGCCCGCGGAAGTATACGACATGGCGCGGGACATATACAAGAACGGGACTCCGGATGTTCCGGAAAACGTAATCTTCCAGGCGATGAGACCGCTCGGAAAGACCTGGAAGAAGGTCAACACAGATTATTTTTGTTACGGGTAAAGGAGAGAGGAAGCAATGAGCAAACTCAGCAAGGAAGAGCTGGCACGATTCAGCGGAGCGGAGTGGATGGTCCGCTATATCAAGGAGAAGGGAATCGAGGCAGCAGAAAAGGAACTGGAGATGCGAGGAGTCAGAGGGATTCCGCTCGCAGTAAAAGAAGGAGACCTGGTTCGATTCAGCACCAGGGAGAAAAAGAACACAATCGCGACGATGATCCTCATGGCCTGCATGACGCTCCGGGACGAGTTCGGATTCGGATTTGACAGAATGAACCGGTTCATTGATCGCTTTAACAAAAAGACCGAGTGCCTGGTCGGGAAGTACGTCAGCTGGAAGGATATCCAGGAGACCATCAGGGAAGAGACAGGGCTCCTGATCCCGCTGCCGGATGAATTTTTAGAGATGGGAGACGACTAATGCATCAAATAACACTATACGACGAAGAGAACGAGGTCGACACCTCAATCGACGACAACGCGCCGGAATCAGTCGCCAGAGCATGGAAGAAGGCGAAGCAGATCAAGAAGGCAGCATTCACAGAGCTGCAGGAAATGAGTTACTGGGAAAAGATAGAGAGACAGAAGGGCATCGCCCAGAGCTTCGAGATTGAATGCAAGAAGCTCGGGAAAAACGTCCACGTCAGCGTCGGAGGATTAGACAGCATCGTTTTATATATCTGGCTAATAAGCCTGGGAATAAAGGCGCCAGGAATCACCGTTTCAAATTTGGAGGACAAGGGCAACCAGAGGGTGCACAGAGCACTCGGCCTGGAGATGGTAAAGAGCTACAAGAACAAGATCCAGGTCCTGCAGGAGTGCGGATTTCCAGTAATCTCGAAGAGGATCGCCGGCAAGATCAACTTGCTGCAGAATCCCACAGAGCAAAACAAGACGGTCCGACACGCTATCATCACAGGGGAGTGCGGAGAACAGGGACACTTCGCAAAGAATAGCAGGATGAAGCTCCCGGAAAAGTGGCTGAAACTTTTCGGAGGCTACGAGAACGAAAACGAGGGCGTGGGTTATAGGAAACCCGACCCGGATTTTAAAGTCTCGAACGATTGCTGCTACTGGCTCAAGGAAAAGCCCTGCGACGATTGGGCGAAGGATCACAACAGCTGCCCATATTTGGGATTGATGGCAAGCGAAGGAGGACAGAGGGAAGAGGCACTGGTCGAGCACGGGTGCAATTACTACGGGGCGACGGTGATCAGAAGCGCACCGTTTGCAATATTCATGCGGAACGACATCCTGCAGCTCGCACTCGAAATGGATCAATATTACCACGAACACCTGGACATTTTCGAGGAGCTATACTTCAAGCAGCCATACAGCAGGGACGCAAAGGGGAATAAAATCCCATACGAACCGGTGGCGAGTATAGTCCCGACAGCATACGGAGAGATCAAGCAAAAGGACAACGGGGATTATTACACCACGAGAGCACAGAGGACCGGATGCAGCATGTGCGGCTTCGGAATCCACCTCGAAGAGAGACCGCACCGCTTCGACGTACTCAGGGAAGACAACCCAGGCGAGTGGGATCTATACATGAACCGCTGCTGCACAGACGCAAACGGCGAGAAATACGGATGGGGCAGGGTCCTCGATTATATAGGAGTGGGATGGAAAGACATCCCGGCAAAACAGATGACAATCGACGAATGGTTAGGAGGAGGAAAAACATGCGTGTAATATACGAAATCAGCCTCGAAGACATGCAAGGCATTCTGGCGGAGAAATACAAGATTGACGCGGCAAAGATCGAGTTCATGGGACACGGCGACCTGGTATTTGCAAGGATCGATGTCTCAGAGACCGAGACACCGGGGCAGACAATAAAAGAAGAAGACCCGAGGAAGGCAGTGATTGACATCAATGCCGAGAACAGATACAAGGAAATCACAGACGAGCTTCTGAAGGACTACATCAAACAAGGCTATACAATCCCGGCGATTGTCAAAATTCACGGATTAGAAGACGACAGAAGATTCTCAGCCAGATTATACAAAAGAGCCGAAGCGTTCAGAACGGAGGGAGCCAGGCAACGAGGACGACGCCATCAGGAAGAGACTCAGACAACCGAACAGGGAGGAGACGGATCACGGATGGAAGTTCTTCCGGTGCCCGGTATGCCTCAAGGAGTTTAGTCTCTACGGAAAAAGCGGGTGGGCATACAAGAAAAAAATCAAGAACAAACCGGCATATATATTTTTTTGTAACTACACCTGCATGAGGAGAGCGGAAAAGCTCGGCATGTAAAGAAACGCATCAGCGAAAAGCTGAAATATAAAGCGATGCCCGTCTAACGCAGGCACCAAAAAATATTATATCACAATAGGGCATTGCAGCACGTCCGGGAGGCTAAGGCTTCCCGGAGGAAGGAGGAACATGAGGATTCACACATTCGAGGAGACATTCTTCCCGATGACACCGCTCGGCATCAAGTATGCGGAGGAATACGAGAAGAGGCTCAAAGACCAGGGCGCATTCATAAGCAGGAGAGAAGACACCGCGCACGTTATCATCAAGGCGGTTTATAGATTTGACATCAAGGAGGAAGAGGAGATGCCACCAAAAGACAAGGAGAAAATAAACGAAATCGAAAACAGCCCGCTCGAAATACTCAGCTTCGAACGAGTAGAGAGAGACTGCGAGAATTGCAAGCACTACGTCAAGCAGAACGAAGGAAACACCGAGGCACTATTCGGCGAGATATACGGATGCGGAAAATGGGAGTGCGAGTTTGAAGGGAAGGAGGAGAAAGAGACATGAAGGAAACAAAGGGCATCAAAGGCGTGAAGACGCTCGGCATGAATATGCGTTACGCGCCGGAGATCAGACCGATTATGCTCCGAGTAGAAGTCGGACCAAAAGACCACAAGACACTCAGCCTGGCGGACGAGAAGACCGGAGCCATGCTCCTGGCGGTAATATCACCGGACGCGGAGAAAATACTCAGGGAGGCGATCGAATGAAACTCAAGGAGAAAACAGAAGCGATTCAGAACATCACGGACCGGATCAAGATCAAGGGCGTGCCGATCGACTGCAGGGACTCGGACGAAAAGCTCGCGAAGTACATCAAGAGGGTGCTCGACGAAGAACTAAAAGAGGATTATCCGCTCGGAGCTATACACGGGACAGAATACGACCACTGCCCGAAATGTAATGGCATAATAGGCAGCAGCGCATATTATTGTAAACGCTGCGGAGCATACATCAGGACAGGAGGAGCCGGATGAAGAAGGAGAACCTTTTCAAGTTATGGGCATACGACGCAGAAGCCAAGATGTGGGCAGACCGCAAGGAAACACTCACGAAGGCAGACCTGCAGATGATCGAAAAGATTCAGAAGAAGACCGAGAGCGTCCGGGCAGAGATACATGCCTTCATAGTAGAGCAAGACGATCCTTACATCAGAATCCTGCTCTCATACCGATGCGCAGATCGGAAGACCTGGAAGGAAATCGCGCAGCTTCTCGGAGGATCAGCGGAAAGCCACAGGAAAGCGATGGCGCGATTCATAGAAGAGATGGGAGACGGCGGACAATAGAAAGTTGTCCGCTTTGTCCGTTTTGTCCGCTCGATATAGAGATATACATTTGATAAACTTGAGTTGACAGACTGCGACACGCACAATGCGGACCAGGTTGCGGCGATAGTTCGGGTAGAGATATCCGGAATAAATACATGGAGAGGAGGGATGGCGATGGCACAGGAGTGGGCTAAGCCATTCTATAACTCCCATGAGTGGGCCCAGGTCCGTGAGTACGTCATGATGCGTGACAGATATTCATGTGTGCACTGCGGCCGTCCTGCTCAGGAGGTTCATCACAAGATTCACTTGAGCCAGGACAACATTTGGGATCCTTCAATTACTTTGAATCCGGACAACTTGGTTGCGCTTTGCAGAGACTGTCATTTTCGTCAGCATGAAGAGGATGCAGGACGCGGCGCAGCTGTTGAACATGGATTCGTATTTGATGAGAACGGTCAGCTTGTACCGGCTGACTCCTTGAAAATTTTTTGATCCCCCCCATAAAATTTTTCGAGTGGGGCACACGCGAAGAC
>JAFYLU010000107.1 GCA_017550025.1 Bacteroidales bacterium
GGGAATTCTTGGAAGACCCCCTCGACGATAAACTCGTTCTTTTCGCGGAAGGATACAAATGGAATCAGAATGGACTTTCCGATAGGATCTTCTTTTCCGAATATCTTATCCGCAAGATCCTTTGATATGACTGCACCATTATTTCCTTTCTGATCAGCTATAGGGCTCCCAGAGAGAAGAGGGAAACTGAAGAAACTGAAGAAGTTATCCTGTACAGCCAGCAGGGAAGTGAAGTAATGCTCCTGTCCCTGGTATTCGGCAGCAAACGTTTGTCCTCCGAGATCATCTTCTTCAAAGATTATCTGAGTCACACTCTTGATTCCAGGGATAGAACTGACCATCTCTTCAGACAAATCATGGCGCACGAAGAACTCCTCCATAAGGTTCATGTTACGCATGACATATACTTCATCAACATCCTCAATGCTCCTGTCACAATTCAGATCCTCAAGTACATATGACCCCAGCACGATTACGAACGCCAAAGCAAGGCTCAGTCCCACGACCTCGATCGCGGTGTATAGTTTGTTTCTTCCTAGGAATCTCAGGTATGATTTCATCTTGTGCAGTATATCTATTTGATTATTAGTATTTTATGTGTTTTGCCTGCCGCCCCGGGGATGCAGAGTAAATGTCTATCTCGCTATCAATCAATTTGTTGCGTCGCACGCTATTCCTTCTTCAGCGTCTCGGCGGGGTTCGTCCTGGCAGCGCGGAGCGTCTGCCACAGGACGGAGGCGAGCGCTATGACGATCGAAGCAGAAATGGCTGCGATATATACCCACCATGATGTGTTCAGTGTATTGGCATATGGAGTCTGTTTCATCAGATCAAGCAGTATGTATATAGCAGGTATTGCCAATATGTCGGATATCAGCGTCATGCGGATGTATGTAAGTACGTTTCTGAAGGTTTCAGAATCTGTCGTCGCACCGAATACCTTTCTGATCGAGATTTCATGCCGGCGTTCAGAAGCGTAATAAACGCTCATTCCTGTCATTCCCATCATCGTCAGTGCAATGATAAGGATCAGTACCAGTCTCATGAGCTTGATGGTGCTGTATAATGGCGCCAGTTGTTCATTGTGGATCTCTCGGATGTACTTCGATTCAGATGCAAAGTTCATTATGTCGGTAACAGGCTTCTGATAGACTTTGGAATAGACTTCAGCTATCACCTTCCTTGCGGCATTATGATCAGGAATGGTCTTGATCAATAAATGTTGATCAAAGTCGATTTCCGATACAGGGGAAACAAAAAGGAATGAGGCAGCAGGGCCATTGCTGCTTTCCAGAAATTGTGCAGGATAGGTTTCTATCCTACCGGCCGGATCTGAGTGACGGATGTATTCCTTATCCGTAAGCCACTGCAGGAATTCCGGATTCTCTGCAATGGTTATTTCCGCTTCTGAAGTAAGCCAGAGGCCGGTTATCCTGTCTTTGTCGAACTGTTCCTTTACTTCGAATTCCAGTATATCGAAGGCATTCTCGTCACAAAGCAGATGAGTATAGAAGAAAGAAAGCATCTGGTCTTTCATGTATGGTCTTGCCGATCCGATAACAGGAAGACCCCTATGGTGTCCGATCATACCGGAAGATATGATTTCAGGATGTTTCATCAGTTCTTCTCTCAGTTCTTCTGGCTTGCCGGGTGCTATTATTCCAGCATTCAGGTAGAATACATCATCCACATTACAGTGATAATCTATGTTCACAAGCTTGCCGTAGTTGACTTCCATTACCAGAGATAGTGAGATTACAATTACAGATATAAAGCTTTGGAAGCATATGAATACCTTGCTGAGCCTTTTCTTGCTGTAATATCTTAAATCTCCCTTGGTCACATCGAGCGGGGTAAAGCGTGATACCAGCACCGCAGGAATAATTCCGCATATCAGGGATGTAACCAGAATCAGGGCAATGAACAGCATCATGTCTGAAAATGTCCAAGAGACAGCCAGTGCCGTACCAGCTCCATTGGTAGCCTGGATGAACGAGTTCAATGCCGGTACGGTAATCTTCGTAAGAAGCAGACCGAAGAGAAAACAGAATGTCGTGAATATGAGGGATTCAGCGCAATATTTCATTATGACTCCGGATCTGTCAGCTCCATTGAGTCTTCTCATCGCCATTTCCCTTGCGCGTTTGGTAGTCAGAGCAACGCTCAGGTTTATGTAATTGATGAGAGGTATGATGAACAGAAGAAAACAGATCACTCCAAGAATCCATCTTAAGGCTGCATTATGGGGCAGTCCGAATATGTTTGAACGATCGGTAGTTATGTCATCATATCGTACGAGTCTGTACCATGTTTCATTACGATAGGATTCCCCTCTGGGCCCCCAGTATTCTACGGCGCATTTGCGGAATTTGTCCTCCACGGAGTTCATTTCAGAATCGTCCCTGACTGAAAACAAAGTCATGGCCTGCTGTTGCAAAGGGGCTTCACTGTAAGCGAAATTTTTCATAATCTCATTGCTGGCAAGCATGTCTGCCTTATGCAGAATGCCGCTACCATAGTCATCGAATATTGCTGCTACGTTGTAGACTCCACATATTCCGTTTATCTGCCTTCCTAGGACCGGACCGTCGGAAGCAAGCACTTTTGCATAATCCGCAGAAACAGCTACAGCACCCGAGATATCCAGAAAGTTTTCATCACCTTCAATGAACTTACATGGGAAGAAATAGAAGAAATCCTTATCAACGAAGTCTGTTTTCCTGCTGTCATCGTCAAGAATCTCCTGTTTCTGCAATACCGGTGTAGTCACCTTCTCTATTTCAGGAATCCTCTCCTTCAGGAAGTCACCGAACTTTGTCGAGCTTCCTTGCATCTCGTTATAGCATACGCTATAAATGTTTTCATAGTTCTCATGGCCCTTGCTGGTCAGCCTGACGCTGTTGTTGTAACATAGCATCGGTATGGCAAAAGCGATGGCAATGCTTAGCCCCACGACCTCAATCGCGGTGTATAGTTTGTTTCTTCCTAGGAATCTTAGGTAACTTTTCATCTTTATTAATTTTGCGTGGCACCTATGTGCCTGATTTTCAGTTGTTTGGTGCGTGATGCCTGCTGCATTTTTCAGCAGGCGTTGATATTTATCTCATTGATGTACAGCGGTTTAAGTGCCACA
>JAFYLU010000108.1 GCA_017550025.1 Bacteroidales bacterium
CACGCATAAGGGGCAAAAGTTAAGCATCTCGTTTGAGATGCTTTTTTCTTTCCACTCTCGGTAAAAGTCTCTGATGATTTGTTCTCTCTTCTTGATGTCTTCGATTGTGTGCCCTTCAGGTATCATAATAGGTTCATATTAGTTTCAGACAAAATTAATATCTGTATGTGCCAGAGCGCGATACAATGGGTTGTTTTCTGTTAGATGTTTCGTATATTTACACAGACAAATCGCAATTTGTACGTCCTATGAATACAATATGGATAGTTATGCCTATTCTTATTGCCTTGATGTTCCTTCTAGGCATCGATATCAATAAGAAGGCTTTTACTGATATCGCTCATAATCCTAAGGCTGTGCTGCTAGGCATGGTAGGCCAGATCATCATTCTTCCTATGATAGCTTTTTCTACAGCATGGCTTCTGAAACTTCCTCCTGTATATTTCATGGGACTTGTACTTGTGGCCTGCTGCCCGGGTGGCAGTTCCTCAAATGTCTTTTCCATGCTTGCAAAGGGTGACGTCGCTTTGTCTGTCACTCTGACTGCATTGAGCAGCATAATAACTTTATTCACACTTCCGGTGATAATGGAGTTCGTAACTGCTGCAGTATCTGACATTTCAGGTGTAAGCATTGAACTGCCTGTGGGAAAACTACTTATGCAGAATATCGTATTACTTTTCGTTCCTCTTTTTGCCGGAAGCTTGTTCAAGCACTTTTGCCCCGAACCAGCTGTCAAGGTCAGAAAGGTATTAGGTAAGATAGCCTTTCCTGCTTTGATGACTCTCGCTGCGGTGTTCTTCCTGCAATACAAGAAAGAGATTGCCGAGAATTTTGCGTCTTTGGGGCTGTCAGCGGCAATGCTTATCGTGATTGCAATGGTATGCAGTTCATGCATATCACGAATTGGAAGATTCAGTGATGCAATAAGACGTACACTAGTCATAGAAGTAGGAATGCAGAATGCCGCACAGGCCATTGCAATAGCATCATCTCCTTTCATTTTCAATAGCGGTGAGATGGCTCTTCCGGCTATCTGTTACGCCTTGCTGATGAATGTGATTCTGCTTACATATGTATATTTTATCAGAAGAAAACACAAATAGATATGGCAAAGAAAGAAGGAATCCGTAAACTGTTTGACAATATTGCTCCTGAATACGACAAACTGAATCATATCCTTTCCCTCAATATTGACAAGGGTTGGAGAAAGAAGGCGGTAGGTGAGATTGCAGACATAGACAAGCCGATGAAGATACTTGATGTGGCTTGCGGAACCGCAGACTTTACAATCGAGATCTCCCAGAAGGTCGCCCCAGGAAGCAAAGTAACAGGAGTGGATATATCTGAAGGAATGATGGCCATAGGCAGGGAGAAGATACAGAAAGCTGGTCTCTCTGCAGAATTATCGGTAGCAGATTGTGAAGCACTTCCATACCCGGATGATACATTTGACCGCATATCAGTAGGATTCGGAGTTCGTAATTTTGAACATCTTGAGGTTGGTCTCAGTGAGATGTTCAGGGTACTGGTTCCCGGTGGAAAACTTGTGATTCTTGAATTGTCAGTTCCTTCCAATGCCTTCATACGTTGGTGTTACAAGTTGTATTTCCTGAAGATTCTTCCTGCAATAGGCGGTCTCGTATCAGGAAACCGCAGTGCATATGAATACCTGCCTGCATCTGTCCTGCGTTTTCCAGCACCGGATAAGTTCATGGAAATGATGAAGTCCGCAGGCTTCGCAGTCGTTGAACATACTCCGATGACCTTAGGAATCTGCCGCATGTATGTAGGAAAAAAGGCGGTGCTATGATAAGACACTGGATAGAAGCCATGAGGCTCAGAACGCTTCCTGTAAGCGTTGCGGGAGTGATTGCCGGAACAGGCTGTGCCATTCTGACAGATTCCTTCAACGCTATTCCCGCTCTGTTATGTCTCATATTTGCAATCCTTGCTCAGATTGCAGCCAATTTCGGTAATGAGTATTATGATTTCAAGAACGGGATCGACAAGAAAGGACGTGCCGGATTCCGCAGAGGCGTGACAGAAGGTGAAATCACTCCAAAGGCAATGAAAGCAGCGACATTCATAACGTTGGGAATTGCCGCTGCCGTCGGATGCGTAATGCTGATTTACGGTCCATGGTGGCTCATCATCGTCGGAATTCTGATAATGTGCTTCGCTCTCGCATATAGTACAGGACCATATCCCCTGTCACATCATGGATTGGGTGACATCTCCGTGATAATTTTCTTCGGCATTGTGCCTGTCGTACTGACCTGGTATCTTCAGACATCGTCGTGGGAGTCTGTAGATCTTGTCTTAGAAACCTCCGTAACTATCGGACTTCTTGCGAGCAATGTCCTGATGGTCAATAATTACAGGGATATGGAAGACGATGCTGCAGTCGGCAAACGCACAACAGTAGTTATTTTCGGGCGTAGATTCATAAGTACCGTCTATCTGCTGTCTGGTTTTATCGGCATGGCAATCATGACACCGGTTTTTCTACAGTTTCCTGTCTGGGCATTGGTTATTCCTCTACTTTACCTCATCCTGCATATAAAGACTTGGGGGCGCCTTAAGCAATCTTCAGGGGCGGCAATAAACCCGCTTTTAGGCAGGACTGCAATAAACTTACTGATTTTCGCTTTGTTTTTCGCAAGCATCTGTCTATTGAAGTAAAGTCAAAATTTCTTAAAATATTTCCAACCTTTTGA
>JAFYLU010000109.1 GCA_017550025.1 Bacteroidales bacterium
CAGGCCAGACTTTTGCCGCCGGCTTCCTTCAGATTCCACCTCACGATGGACACCCTTGCCATTGGCTATATGCTTCCCGTCATTAGGGCGCATTAGGGACTTTCACCCGTTAGAACATGCCCATGCTGGGCGTACACGAAAAATCCAGGCCTGAAGGACCTGGATTTTTCATATAGCATATATACTCATTATTTGATCTTTGTGATCTCATAAGGCTTCTTTACGGCCTTGTGAGCAGCTTTCTGGGCCACTTTGCACTCCTTTTCTGTCATTCCTTCAGGACGATAAGAGTTGCCTACAGGATTGACTCCGAGCACAGCCTCAAGCCATGTGCAGGCTGCAATATAACGGCCATGAGGGCGGCTCAAGTGGAAACCGTCACGTGTAAGGTCATTTCCGAGGAAAGATGTCCTGGCATTCTGAATCGCCGTACCCGCAGGTATCACAAGCTCTATTCCTACCTTCGGAGCCTCCTGTGCCACAGTTTTCATGATTGCCTCATACATCTTCATCTGGTCGCTTCCATATGTGCAGAAATTAGGGTGATTGGAAGTCGGAGAATAAGCCCATGTCTGATGGAACATCATTACTGCATCCTCCGGCACTCTTTCGCGCACATAAGCAAGAAGTTCAGGGAGAAGCAGATATGTTTCCGGGAAGCCCGAGAATGAGCTTACCTGCTGCACGCTTACATAGTCCCAATCCTCTTCAGCGAGAGCAGACTCAAGGGTACATCCGTATTTCTCGGTCATCTTACCGTCTGCATCGATCCTACGATATCTGTAGTCAGCGATATTGCCGCGGAGATTGTTCACATGTCTTTCGATAGAACATCCGCCGATATACATGTTGCAGATGATTACATCGAGGCCTTCCGCTCTCGCAAGATCAGAAAGATGTTCCTCGACAGCATCCTCCGAGAAGCTGTTGCCGATGGCAAGGATTTTTACTGTTTCAGGCTTGCCTGCCCATGAGATGCCTGCAGAGAGCAGGACAACGCTCAATAAGAGAATTAATCTTTTCATGATGTTATTGATGTTATTTTTTTGTTGTGGTCAGATAAAGGTCGACAAGCGGAACCAGTACCATGATGTCGATGAATGCCAGCATTGCCACCGCACCGAACGCTCCGATTGTCAATGCCATCGCGAGAGCATGCAGGAATGAGAATGCAT
The DNA here is from genome assembly GCA_017550025.1 of Bacteroidales bacterium. Classification (GTDB taxonomy): domain Bacteria; phylum Bacteroidota; class Bacteroidia; order Bacteroidales; family UBA932; genus Cryptobacteroides. Next base: position 1,176 of record JAFYLU010000109.1, read on the forward strand.
GAAGGAGCACAAGTCCTACGGAAAGCACGAGCCATAATTTCAGAGAGGTGATACGGTAGAGCATCACACCTGCCGTCGCAAAGGCAAGAGGGATGAAGAACATCAGGTTCTCACCTATCGTAAACAGAAGAGCCGCACTCAAGACAAGCATAAGAACGAGACTGCCGTAAAGAGTATTGTCCGCATACCTGATCGCTGCATTCACAGGAGCATTTGCCCTCATTGAGCCGGAAACGGCCATCATAGCCTTATTTCTTCCTGAAAGGTATACAAGTACGGTCACAACTGCCATCACCGCAACAAAGGCTGCCATGGCAGCGTTATCGAAGGTCACTCCCACGATGATGCCAAACAGCTTGAACTTCGCTCCAGATATTGCCGAACATACCCAGGCGAAGACTTCACCAAGGGCGAGAATGCCGACAGCAGTTCCGAGAACAACAGCAGAATTCCTGAAAACCCTTGCAGGCTTTATCCTTCCGCGGATACCGGCAAATGCAAGAAGAAGGAGGAATATCACATATACAGCCACGTTGACAACCTTGTACATACCCTTGCTGAAATTGAAGAGTCCAAGGACAGGAATGGTGAAATTCACCGTATCCTCGTCTGCCTTTAAATAATCCTTGTCAGAATAAGCAGGGTCTGTCAGATATTCGAGGGCCACAGGAAGCACCTGGGCGCCATAATGCTGGATAGACTTTTCACTTATATTCTCGAAATTATCGAGGTCGGTATGATAGTGATTGATATCGGCAATGGTAGAGAAGTTCAGGCCAGGTATGCCGTCCTTCACTATTGTGAAGTCAGTGAAATTAGGCATGAAGCTGTATACGACTGTGGTAAGAGAATATGTGAAAGGATAGTCCGCAGCCTTCGCATAAAGGTCCATCACCTTGCTGTTGCCAGGGCATGTCTCAAAAAGAAGAGCCGGACCCCAAGGACCACGAGCCTCGATGTTGATCATCAGACCTACATTGTCAAAGACCTCCCTGTCGTTCTCCCAGATGGCCTTCATTCCAATCATTCCGACCTCTTCAGCATCAGTAAAGAGAACCTTGACACCCTGGTTCCACTGTGCGCGGGACTTAAGAAGCTGGGAGACTGTCTCCAGAATGACAGACAATCCGTATCCGTCATCTGCTGCTCCGTATGACCACACCGTATCCTTCGGCATAGGCTGCGAATAACGCGAATCGTAATGTGCCACAAAAAGAAGATATGTGGTATCTTCCGACTCCTTCAGAGGAGAAAATTCCGCAAGGATATCTATTGCATCAAAAGTGTATATCACATGCTTGTTCTGCGGACCGGTCAGAGAGTCATAGCGATAAAGGGCGACTGTGTCGACACCGAGCTGTTCAAGACGTCCTGTAAGATACTCACGGACACGGGCTCTTTCCTCCGGATGAGCTACGGAATGATGCTCCTTCGACATGACTCTGATATCCTCCACAGCTCTGGCTGCTGAAAAGCCTTCGGCATCGGAAGATGCAGCACCCGGGCGTGTTCCCAGCCCGAATGCGAGAAGACCAGCTGCAATAACGACCGCAGCAAGAATGATTGGTCTCAAATTCTTCATTTCAATCAGGTTTTAATACATTACAACCTACAAAGATAGTGAAAAAAAGAAAACCGCCTCCAATTGATTTGGAAGCGGTCATATCATTTTCAGTAGAAATTAGAGAAGATTTCCCTTCTCGATATCCTTGAAGTATCTGTAGGTGTTCACCTTGAGTTCGCCCACTGCAAGTTCATCAGCCACAATGATACCATGAGGATGAGCCTGGAGCGCAGAAAGTGTGCACTTGTGAGAATATGCACCTTCCACTGCCTCGCGAAGAGCATTTGCCTTCTTATGTCCGAACGCAAGCACGAGAACTTCCTTTGCATCCATTACTGTTCCGACACCCACTGTAAGAGCTGTTGTAGGGACCTTGCTTACATCTCCGTCGAAGAAGCGTGAGTTCACAAGGATTGTGTCATAAGTAAGACTCTTGATTCTTGTGCGTGAAACAAGTGACGAATAAGGCTCGTTGAAAGCAAGATGACCGTCCTCGCCTACTCCACCCATGAAGAGGTCGATACCACCGGCAGCAACGATCTTTGCCTCATAAGCAGCACATTCAGCCTCAAGATCCTCGGCATTTCCATTAAGGATATTGATGTTCTCCTTCGGAACATCCACATGGTCGAAGAATGTCCTTGCCATGAATGAATGGTAGCTTTCAGGGTGCTCTTCAGGAAGACCTACATACTCGTCCATGTTGAAGGTGATCACATTCTTGAAAGAAACCTCTCCAGCCTGATACATGCGGATAAGCTCATTGTAAGTACCTACTGGTGTTCCTCCGGTAGGGAGTCCAAGTACGAAAGGCTTGTCAGTAACCGCAGCCTTTGCCTTGATTCTCGAAACAATGTATCTTGCAGCCCATACCGAGCCGTTCTGCGCATTCTGTTCAATAATAAGTCTCATATCCTTTATATAAGTTTAAAAAAGTTTCACAAACACCTCGATAGCCTGATATTCCGCCATTCCGAGTTCATCATAAAGACGGGCTGTATTCTGTGTCCTTTCCTCGGCTCTCTGCCAGAACTCACGTGGATCTTCTCCTGGGAAAGGAACGATATCCTTCTGTGAAAGGTGACGATAGATGGCATGACGCTTCTTGATCACTTCATCAGGACTGAGCGGAACCGCCATGTCTACCTTTCCAAGCTCCCACTCCATCCATGCACCTCTGTAGAGCCATACATGACACTCATTGAGCCATGCCTCGCCCTGAAGCTGGTTGATTGCTTCGAGAACTGCCTCTGTACATACGCGGTGTGTGCCATGAGGGTCAGCAAGGTCACCGGCAAGATAGATCTGATGAGGCTGCACTTTCTGAAGAAGTGCAATGATTATGTCAATGTCAGCCTGTGTACGCTCACCCTTCTTGATACCACCGGTCTCATAGAAAGGAAGGTTCAGGAAGTGAGTGTTGGTCTCGTCGTTAAGACCGAAAGAGCGAACTGCACTCTTTGCCTCCGCACGACGGATGGCTCCCTTGAGATTAAGAAGAGCTCTTGGCTCCGGCTGACCAGGCTTTTTCGAAGCGATGATTTCCTTTACCTCATCAAAACGGTCTCCAAATCCAAGCTCGCGAGCCGCATCCATATGCTGGAGAACAACATCATCATGAACAGCCACATTTCCAGATGTCTCATAAGCCACATGCACATCGTGTCCCTGTTCTACCAGACGGATGAATGTTCCTCCCATAGAGATCACATCGTCATCCGGATGCGGAGAGAAGATCACGACCCTCTTCGGGAATGGTGACGAAGGAACAGGCCTTGTTGTGTCGTCTGCACCAGGTTTGCCGCCTGGCCATCCTGAAATCGTATGCTGAAGGTCATTGAATACCTTGATGTTGATCTTGTCATAAGGTCCATGCTGCTCGAGGAGCTCGCCGAGACCATATGCAAGATAATCTCCCTGCTTGAGCTTGAGGATAGGCTTGTGAACCTGCTCGCAAAGCCATACCACAGCCTTTCTGATGAATTTAGGAGTCCACTCGCATGGACCTACAAGCCAAGGAGCCACATTTCTTGTAAGGAGGGAAGCAGAGTTCTCGTCCACATAGAAAGAAATGTTCTCATGTTTCTGAAGAAGTGAAGCCGGACACGAAGGATCTGCCTTATCCTCTGCCACTCTCTTGACTACTCCTGCCTTATCTTCGCCCCACGCGATCAGATGAATCTTCTTTGCAGAAAGCATTGTGGAGATACCCATGGCGATAGCCTTGTCAGGCGTAGCGTCGATATTGCCCGAAAAGTTCTTTGACTCTCTCTTTCTTGATGCGTAAGTAAGAAGAACTGTCCTTGTACGGCTGAACTCTGAAGCAGACGACTCGTTGAAACCGATCTGTCCCTTCTCACCCATGCCCATCACGAGCATGTCAAGGCCTCTGGCCTTTGCATCGAATTCCGCACAGAAAGCAGAAACCTCGGCGCTGTCCTTTGCTTCTTCAAGCTTCGGTATGAAGACATTCTCCGGTTTCACATCAATATGCGAGATCAGCTCGCTGTAAAGTCTGCGGTTGCGGCTCTGATTGTCTGCAAGAGCAGGATAATACTCATCGATGCTGTAGATCTCCACATTCTTGAAAGAGACCTCACCGGCTTCATGCCTGCGGGCAAGAGCCCTGTAAAGAGCAACTGGAGAAGAGCCGGTAGTGAGACCGAGTCTGTATACACCTTCGCAGCTGTTTATTGCAGCGACGATCTTTTCGGCAAGGCGCTCGCTCGCAGCCTCTTCATCCTCGTAAATATGAGCAGGGATCCTTTCATAGGTATGCTTGATACCGTTTGGAAGACCGGCCTCGATAAGGCCTCCGTCTTTAGGCAAAGAAAACTTCTTCATTGTTATTAAATTTTTTACAATTCACAAAGTTAACGATTAATTTTCTTTAAATCAACATCCCGCAGCGCTGATTATTCAGCCATAAGCTTCTTATACTTGAATCTCTTCGGCTCATCATTTCCGAGACGGCGTTTCTTGTTCTCCTCATACTCGGAATATGTTCCCTCGAAGAAATATACCTGCGAATCTCCCTCAAAGGCAAGGATATGGGTCGCGATACGGTCAAGGAACCAGCGGTCGTGCGAAATGACCACGGCACATCCTGCAAAGTTCTCGAGACCTTCCTCAAGGGCACGGATAGTGTTTACATCCACGTCGTTGGTAGGCTCGTCAAGCAGGAGCACATTTCCTTCATCCTTGAGAGTAAGGGCAAGGTGGAGACGGTTTCGCTCACCACCGGAAAGAATTCCGCAAAGCTTTTCCTGGTCTGCTCCCGAGAAATTGAACCTCGACACATATGCGCGGGCGTTCACCTCCCTCTTTCCGAGCTTGACGAACTCTGAATTCTCTGCGATAGTCTCGTATACGGTCTTCTCCGGATCTATGCTCCTGTGCTGCTGGTCTACATATGCTGTCTTTACAGTCTCACCGATTGTGATCTCGCCTGTATCAGGAGTATCGAGACCCATGATAAGACGGAACAATGTTGTCTTTCCGGCACCGTTAGGACCTATGACACCTACTATTCCGGCAGGCGGAAGCACGAAGTTGAGATTCTCATAAAGAAGCTTGTCACCATATGCCTTCGAGACATTCTTGAACTCGATGACCTTGTTTCCGAGTCTCGGACCGTTCGGAATGAAGATCTCGAGGTTAGCCTCCTTCTCGCGGCCATCATCTGCAGCGAGCTTTTCATATGCACCCAGACGGGCTTTTGATTTCGCATGACGGGCCTTTGGAGCCATGCGCACCCACTCGAGCTCACGCTCAAGGGCCTTGCGACGCTTGCTTTCCTGTTTTTCTTCCTGTGCAAGTCTGTTGCTCTTCTGATCGAGCCATGAAGAATAGTTACCCTTCCATGGAATTCCCTCACCCCTGTCAAGCTCGAGGATCCATCCTGCAACATTATCAAGGAAGTAACGGTCGTGGGTCACGGCAATCACTGTTCCCTTATACTGCTGAAGATGAGCCTCAAGCCACTGGATACTCTCTGTATCGAGGTGGTTGGTAGGCTCGTCAAGGAGAAGCACATCAGGCTGACGGAGAAGAAGACGGCAGAGAGCCACACGACGGCGCTCACCGCCGCTCAATGTCGACACTTTCGCATCAGACGGAGGACACTGGAGTGCATCCATCGCTCTCTCGAGCTTGGAGTCGATTTCCCAGCCTCCGCAGTTCTCGATCTTCTCGGTAAGTTCACCCTGACGCTCAATGAGCGCAGCCATCTCCTCGTCGGACATAGGCTCGCAGAACTTCATGTTCACTTCCTCATACTCCTTGAGGATATCCATTACTTCCTGCACACCTTCCTGAACGACTTCGATAACTGTCTTTTCCGGATCCATCTGAGGTTCCTGCTCAAGATATCCTACCGAATAGCCCGGAGCCCATACAACCTCTCCCTGGTAGCCGGTCTCGATGCCGGCGATGATCTTCATGAGGGTAGACTTACCCGAACCGTTCAGACCGACGATACCGATCTTCGCGCCATAGAAGAATGAAAGATAGATGTCCTTGAGGATCACCCTGTTGTTGTGAGGAAGGATCTTACCAACCCCGTTCATCGAAAAAATAATCTTCTCGTCTGCCATAAATGACTATAGTTTAAATAAATATTCAATTTTCCGCAAAGATAATCTTCCGAACGGTATTCCACAACTTATTTTTTGCCCTTTACCATCCTTCCTTTCTCCTTTCTGCACCAATCGCTCGGATTTTCGCCCATGAACAGCCGGAAGGCCATATTGTACGAAACGACAGAGTTGAAACCGCTCATCGCCCCCATCTCATGTACCTTCAGGTCCGGGTTTTCCCTGAAGCATTCCATGGAATACTTCACACGATAATAATTCACGAACTGTCGGAAGTTCCTTCCGGTAAACTGGCTGATGGATCTGGAAATATACAGCTTGTTCGAATAGATCACCTTCACCAGATCCGCAATGGCAAGCTCACTGTTCAGATAGGGCTTTTCATCATCGAAATAAGTGACGATCCTTTCATATATATCCCTGTACACCTCTTCGATATGCGACTGATCCGGAGCGGAAGCAACACTCGTAACCTTCATCGACTCGACTATCCTGCTTTCCTGTCCGGTCCATATGAGAAAGAGCGAATCCTCACAGATACGCAAGGCCAATGCCAGCGTCGTTCCGCACAAGCCAAGCAGAGGGAAGACAGCAAGCCATTTCAGGCAGCCCCATCCGGACAACTCGATCAGAAGAAGCACGATCATGAAGAACGGGAATAATGATGCGTACACCGCATCAACCCCGATACATACATAACCCCATACATTCCCCGACTTCATGGTATCTTTGACCGACTTGAGTTTCCGTCCGAATCCGGTCACAAATATCACCGGAAACATCAAGGCTGCCATTGCAGAATAAAGAACAAAGACCGCATGCGGTACCCGCAAAGGAATCCCACAAATGCAAAGAAGGTAACACACAGCCGGCAGCAGTTCCAAAGACAGCAGCACCTTGACCATCCTGTCCATACTCCCGGAACCTGGTAACGACAGAGACATCAGATACAGGCAGAGCGACGGCAGCGACAGGTCGGAAGCCAGCCTGCAGTAACCGCAGCCTCCGGCCATCAGGTCAAGCAGCAGGATAACAACTGTCACAAGCAAGATCAGAGGGACGCATCCGCCCCTTTCGCCAGTACACTTCCCGGCACCGGCATTTTTACGCCACAGATGGACCATGACACAAATCAAGGCCATCACCATCATCGCCGTTACAAAAATCTCCATAGACACACATTAAAGTCATTTTCAGTGACGGGCAAAATTAAAGAATATCGCCCTTCCGAAGCATTACGGCAGAGCGATATTCGTCACATTTTTCCTTTTTTATAAAAGATTTCCGTTTTTTTAACAGAATCACTTCTTGGTCTTCACCTTTATCGAGTCAAATCCCTGGCCATAGACACCCATTACGGACGAAACCGAAAGGAAAGCATCCGGATCGATGGTCTTGACATAGCGCAGAAGGAGATTAAGATCGGTCTTTCTGGTCACAACCATAAGCACATTCTTCTCTTCCTTCGAATACCATCCCTTGGCAGGAATCACTGTCACACCTCTCTTCATGTCAAAAGCAATGGCATCCGCCATCTCGTTTACCTTCTTTGTAAAGATAAAGGCCTGGACAGACTGCTTCGAACCCGAAAGATAAAGGTCTATGGCATAACCGCTCACGGTAACCTGTATGAGACCATACACCACTACAGCCAGTTTCTCCGTGAAAGGAAGAAGCTCACCTGTCTCGGTATATGAAGGGAAGAGGAGAGATGACAATATGATCACCACATCTATGATGAGGATCACACGTCCGGGTGATGCCGAATGGAACCTGCACCAGACAAGAGCAACGATATCAGTTCCGCCGGTACTGCCACCCTGTGAGATGGAAAGTCCGATACCAAAACCTGCGATGATACCACCGAGGAAGGTACAGATGAGTTTTCCGTTAGAAAGGGCAAATTCATGTATGAAGTCAGCAGGTATGACCTTCGGCATGACACTGAGCATCAGGGATGTCATGAAAATGGCATAGATGGTCTTTCCGCCGAATCCCGTGCCGAGTATCTTGGTGCCGACAATGAGCAGCAGTACATTAAGGATGAAATAAGTGACTCCCATCGGCATTCCTGTGGCATAGTACAGGATTGATGCGAAACCTGATACTCCTCCACCGATCAGATTGTTCGGCAAAAGGAAAATACTCCATCCCAAGGCATAGGCTATCACACCCAGCGTCACCAACGCATATTCCTTAACCAATGTGGATAAAGAAGATTTCAAAATGGTCTTACTCATTGCTCTGGTCTTCTATCTGATTTTTCTTCTTGTTCTTAAGTCCGGTCTTTACCTCTTCGAAGCCTTCACCGAACACGCTCATTGCCGTAGAAACCGAAATGAACGCCTTCTTGTCAATGCCTCTGATCTCATTGATGACCTCGTTCATCTGATGCTTCCTTGCTATGATCAGAAGCACCTTGCTGCTCTGCTGCGAATACCATCCGACAGACTCAAGGGCAGTCACTCCCCTTCTGACATTATTGATGATATGATCGGCGATCGTCTGGTAATTGGACGAAAACACGAGTATCTGCACTGTCGACTTGTTGCCCAGCAGAACGAAATCGACTCCGAATGAAAATCCGAGCATTATGATATAGGCATATATCATATCAACCAGACCTTTTCCCGGAACCATCAACATGCATGAAATGATGAAGATATCCGTAACAAGGTATACTCTTCCCGGAGACACAGGCCAGTATTTGTTGACCATCATTGCCACGATATCCGTTCCGCCGGAACTTCCACCGCGAAGCAGCACGAGTCCTAGACCGACTGACTCCATAGCAGCACCGACAATCGCCACCAGAAGTTTCTCGTCCATAAGTACCACAAGATTCGGGAACTTCGGAAGGACTTCAAACAGCAGTGATGTCAGAGCTATCACATATATTGTCTTCATTCCGAATCCCTTTCCCAATGTCAGGAATCCGAGTACCAGCAGGAGTATGTTAAGGATCGGGTATGTCCAGCCTACGGGGATTCCCGTACCATACTGGATAATGGTACACAAACCGGTAAGTCCTCCGCTGGACAAACCGTTTGGAATTATGAACGAGGTCCAGGCAAGACAAAAGATGACCGAACCTACCGTCATAAGGAAGTAGTCCCAAAGGATTGACAGATACTTGCTTGTTTTCATAGGTTTTATGAAAAGACTTATTTCACAACAATGTTCACAATCTTTCCGGGAACCACGATCACCTTCACGATGTTTCCTCCCGCCACATACTTCGCTGTCTGCTCGAGACCGCGGACATGCGCATCCACATCCTCACGGGACATATCAAGCGGAAGTTCTACTGTAAAGCGTGTCTTGCCGTTGAAAGATACTGCATATGTACATGTATTCTCAATCGTGTATGCCTCGACATATTCAGGGAATGAAGCATACGTGATGCTTTCCTTATGACCGAGAGCCTCCCAAAGTTCTTCCGCAATATGAGGTGTGAACGGAGCGAGAAGTATCACGAGCTGTTCGAGGATCTCCCTCTTGCTGCACTTGAGGTCGGTGAGTTCATTTACTGCGATCATGAATGCACTGACTGCAGTATTGAACGAGAACGCCTCGATGTCAGCCTGTACCTTACCGATGAGCTTATGAAGAGCCTTGAGTTCCTCCGGACTTGCCTTCTCATCATTCACCAGGAAGTTGTCACGGTCATAGAAGAGTCTCCACACCTTGCGAAGGAATCTGTGCACTCCGTCAATACCCTTTGTATCCCAAGGCTTCGACTGCTCGAGAGGACCGAGGAACATCTCATAAAGGCGCAAGGTATCGGCACCATACGAATCGCAGATCATATCAGGGTTGACGACATTGAACATTGATTTCGACATCTTCTCGATGGCCCATCCGCAGATATATTCCCCGTCCTCGAGGATGAATTCCGCATTAGCATAGTCAGGCATCCAGTTGCGGAATGCCTCGATGTCAAGACGGTCGTTGCGGACAATGTTGACATCCACATGGATCTCCGTAGTCTCATACTGGTCCTTCAGACCGAGAGAAACGAATGTATTTGTATTGATTATTCTGTATACGAAGTTGGATCTTCCCTGGATCATACCCTGGTTGATAAGCTTCTTGAAAGGCTCCTTCTCGCATACATATCCGAGGTCGAAAAGGAACTTGTTCCAGAAACGCGAGTAGATAAGGTGACCTGTAGCATGCTCTGTACCACCGATATAGAGATCCACATCCCTCCAGTACTGATCAGCCTCGCGACCTACAAGGGCTTCAGTATTATGAGGATCCATATAACGGAGATAATATGCGCTGCTGCCCGCGAAACCAGGCATCGTGCTGAGTTCTATAGGATATCCCTCATATGTCCAGTCAGCCGCACGGCCAAGAGGCGGCTCGCCTGACTCTGTAGGGAGATACTTGTCAACTTCCGGGAGCTGGAGAGGAAGTGTTTCAAAAGGCATCGGAACAGCTACACCCTCCTTGAAATACATAGGGAACGGCTCACCCCAATATCTCTGGCGCGAGAAGATTGCGTCACGAAGACGGTAGTTCACCTTTCTATGTCCGATTCCATGCTGCTCGACATACTCGATCGCTGCAGGGATTGCCTCCTTTACAGTCATGCCGTTAAGGAAACCTGAATTGCACATGATTCCTTCCTTGGCGTCAAAGCTCGACTCGCTGACATCACATCCTTCGATGAGAGGTATCACAGGGAGGTTGAAGTGTCTTGCAAAGGCATAGTCACGGCTGTCATGAGCCGGAACCGCCATGATCGCACCTGTACCGTACCCAGCAAGCACATATTCCGAAATCCACACAGGAACCTTGTCGCCGGTAAGAGGGTTGACTGCATATGAGCCGGAGAATACACCTGTCACCTTCTTGGTCTCGGTCATTCTCTCACGCTCTGTCTTCTTCTTCGCCAGCTGGAGATATTCCTCTACAGCAGCCTTCTGTTCCGGAGTAGTGAGCTTTTCAACCCACTCGCTTTCAGGAGCAAGCACCATGAATGTCACTCCAAAGACTGTATCTGCGCGAGTAGTGAAGATAGTCATGTCATACTCCTGCTCTCCGTTAGACACCTTGAAGTTCATCTCGGCACCCTGACTCTTTCCGATCCAGTTGCGCTGCATATCCTTGAGAGAATCAGTCCAGTCGAGATCCTCGAGATCCTCAAGCAGTCTTCCCGCATAAGCCGAAACGCGAAGCTGCCACTGCGTCATCTTCTTCTGTTCCACAGGATGACCTCCACGAACGGAATATCCCTCCTTCACCTCATCATTGGCAAGTACGGTTCCAAGGGCAGGACACCAGTTTACAGCGGTCTCTCCCTGATATGCAATACGGTACTGCATGAGCACGGATGCCTTCTGCTTCTGGTCGAAAGCGTTCCACTCTTCAGCTGTAAACGGATTCACCTCACCGCATGCAGCATCAACAGCAGCAGAACCACCTTCAGCAAATGCAGTCTCAAGCTCCGATACCGGACGTGCCTTCTGCTGAACATTGTCATACCAGCTGTCGAACATCTGGAGGAATGCCCACTGTGTCCACTTGTAATATTCAGGATCACAGGTCCTTACCTCACGTGACCAGTCATACGAGAAACCTATCCTGTCCATCTGCTCGCGATAACGGGCAATATTCTTCTCTGTGGTCACAGCCGGATGCTGTCCTGTCTGTATTGCATACTGCTCCGCAGGAAGTCCGAATGCGTCATATCCCATAGGATGAAGCACATTGAATCCACGAAGACGCTTGTATCTGCTGTAGATGTCGCTCGCGATGTATCCGAGCGGGTGTCCGACATGAAGGCCCGCACCTGACGGATACGGGAACATGTCAAGGACATAATATTTAGGCCTTGTGCTGTCCACTTCAGCCTTGAATGTCTGATTGGCGGTCCAGAATGCCTGCCATTTACTCTCGATTTCCTTAAAATTATAGTCCATAGTCAGAAAATATATCTTGCAAAAGTAACATTATTTCTTGATTCCGAAACCTGATTTCGCACCTTTCTTCTCCAGACGGAATTCAACAGGTATGGTCATGGATGTCCTAACCTTTTCCCCTGCCAGTCTTCCCGGCTTCCATTTAGGAGAAGCGCTCACTACCTTGACCGCTTCCGCATCCAGTTCAGGCGAGACGCTCTTCACGACTCTGACATCCGAAACCTTTCCGTCCTTCTCTATCACAAAAGCCACCATGACTCTTCCCTGAACTCCCTCAATCACAGCCTTTTCAGGATATTTGAGATACTGGTACACCCATTTCTCAAGGAACTGTGACGGATCCGCACTATTCAGAAACATCGGACGCTGGTCCACCTCATTGAATCCATATGCATCTCCATGAAAAGCCTCACGCGAAGAAGCCTCTGAATTGCGGAATGCCAGTGCCGACCCGGTATTGGCCAGTGCGACAGTAAAATTATACAGATATTCCAGTTCCTTTTCCATCATCTCATAATCGATGACGGACTGTGTGTCCCTGTCGGTATTGTGTTCAGTATATCTTCCCGTAGTGAAATGAACAGAAGGTATCTCCCTGTCATAGAAGGCCCTGTGATCGGAAGGATATACTTCCGCCGCCACAATTTCCGGAAGAACCGGCTGCAACTCGCCCGACAGCATACGTATTATAGCATTAAGTTCCGCATTGGAAGCTGTATAGGCATAGAATCCGTTATAGCCTGTGCCGAGCATATCGAGATTGATCATGGCATCGATTTTCTCCGCATCCGAGAACGACCTGTTGAGGAAGTACCATGATCCGGCATAAGTTTCAGACGAAGCTCCGAAAGCCACAAAAAGAACAGAGCGACGGAAAAGCATTGAGTTTGTCTGCACCATGCGTGCGAGCTCCACCAGCATAGAAAGTCCCGATGCGTTTCCATTCGCGCCGTAATAGACCCTCTCCACCGGCTTGCCGTCGACAGTCATGGTCATGGTGCCAAGATTGTCAAGTCGAGCTCCGACTACGATATAATGGTCTCGCAAGTCCTTGTCATATCCCTGGACAAAGCCTATCACATTCCTTGAAGCGAGGGTGTCACCGTTTTCCTTCTTCACACCGAACACCTCACCTGACGCCGGGGTAATCATGTCCACCCCGTATTTCGCGAACATCGACGCCACATACTCCGCAGCTGCCTTCTCACCTTCAGACCCGGCCTTCCTGCCCTCTAGATGGGCTGCAGAAAGCTCACGGACATGGGATTTCAGAGACGACACGGTCTCTCCGTCATAAAGGTCATCATATGCCGATCCGCTTCTGAACTGTGCAGATGACAAGACCGGCAACAGCAGCATAAATGCTGCAAATATCATCCTTCCCGCCATAACTACTCGTTGATCAAAATCCAGGCACCTTCAGGACAGAAAGACTCTCCACGAACAGCCATATATCCGGCCACTGTTTCGGCTATCCTGTCGGACGCGCATACTCCGACAGCAACCATACCTCGGCGGAAGTCTATCAGTTCGACATCATATCCTTGCACTTCAGCCTTCTGCGCCAGCTTCTCCGCATTCGAGCGGGTCTTGAACGCGCCTATTATCAGACGGTAACGCAACGGAGACACTTCTCCCGCAAAACCTCCCAGAACAGCAGGCCCATTCATCATGACCCCATGGGCCTTCAGGGTATCCAAGGCTGCTATCGAATCAGCGGCCACCCTTTCACGAACCATCTTGACAGAGTCCAGATAGGCCTGGAGAGCAGCCTCCTCGGCTTTCATTATTTCAAGCCTTTTGTTCTCGATATCAGAACTTACGGGTCTTCCCGCCACCCTTCTGAAGAAGTCGCATCCAGTGATGGAAAGCATGGCGGCAAGCATAAGCAATATTGCAGTTTTCCTCATATTGTTTCAAAAATGCGTATTCGTGCAAATTTAACGAATTAATGCTCCTAGACAAAATAATTCTTGATATATTTGTAAGCCAAAAAAGGTTTCACATTGCATTTTCTGTCAGGACACATATCAAGGCTTGTACAGGCTCTCATAATCCTCGGATGTTCGATTGAGGGCCACATCACGCATGCCCAGCAGATAATAATGCCTGAAAGATGGCATAGCGCCATCACTTGCAAACAATCCATATTCAGGCAGGACACTCTGACAATATGCATCTTCGGAGACATGATGATGCATGCGAACCAGATAAGCAATGCACACAAGGGAGACAATTCATACGATTTCACAACATATTTCAGACACCTGGAAGATCAGATCTCAAAGGCTGACATAGCAGTGGCAAACATGGAATTCACCCTTGCAGGAGAACCTTATACCGGATACCCTTGCTTTTCTGCTCCGGACGTATTTGCATCATATCTGGCAGACATCGGCTTCGATATCTTCCTTGCCGCAAACAACCACATCTTTGACAAAGGAAGCTCCGGAGCTCAAAGGACCTTGGACATATATAGGGATCTGGAAGAGGAAAGAGGGATAAGATTCACAGGACTGGCAGGAAACGAAGATGAATATAATAGAGTCAACCCTCTGACAATCATAAGGAAAGGGATAAAGATATCTTTCGTCAACCTCACTTATGGAACAAATGTCGGATCAGGCACAGCATGGCCGAAGACATTCCGCCTGAATCATGCAGAATCAGTCATCGGGGCTCTGTCAAAGGCCGAAGAACTGGATGCGGACCTGACCATTGTCCTCCCGCACTGGGGCACAGAATACAACCTCAAACATTCTGAAGCACAGGAAAAGGCTGCAGTCATGCTTGCAGAGCATGGCGCAGACATAATAGTCGGCGCGCATCCGCATGTGGTCCAGGACTGCCAGATTCTGGAAGTGAACGACAATGAAAAACAGGTACCGGTGGCATATTCATTAGGAAACGCCGTATCAAACATGAGCGCACCCGACACCCAGATCGGGCTGATGACTACAATAAAGATAGTCAGGGAGAACAACGGCGACATCAGGGCACTTCCCATCGAGTTCACCTACATCTGGTGTTCCCGTCCGGGGGGTTACTGCAGTTCATACACAGTCATTCCCGTGGAAGAATTCATCGGCACACGCACACAGTGGCTCGGTAGTTGGGAATATGACAAGATGATCGCCACATACGAACGCGTGCGCAGAAAGACAGGAATAGAATAGCAGACACATATAATGAGCAGAAACACTATCAGACTTGAAGCGATCGACCCGATCGAAATCTATGGAGCAGCAAACAGAAACCTTGAGGCTTTATGCAG
Organism: Bacteroidales bacterium; assembly: GCA_017550025.1. Lineage (GTDB taxonomy): Bacteria > Bacteroidota > Bacteroidia > Bacteroidales > UBA932 > Cryptobacteroides. The sequence continues at coordinate 16,539 of JAFYLU010000109.1, forward strand.
CTATTTCCCTGAACTCAAGGTGGTTGCAAGAGGTAACGAAATCATACTGGACGGTAAGGACAGCGATATAGAGGCATTTGCAGCAAAGATACAGATGCTTATAGAAAGGAGGCATCACAAGATGAACATCACTCCCTACGATGTCGAGGACATGTTCGACGGAGAGGCATCACCTGACAGATACAAGATGTGCGGAGATTCGGTGATAGTTCACGGAAACGACGGCAAACCGATCAAGGCACGCAACCGCACACAGCAGGAAATGGTGAAGGCTTATTTCGATAATGACCTCATATTTGCAGTAGGACCAGCCGGAACAGGAAAGACCTACATCGCCATAGCGCTTGCAGTCAGAGCCTTGAAGAACAGGAAAATAAAGAGGATAATCCTTACCCGTCCCGCAGTAGAGGCCGGAGAAAGGCTCGGATTCCTTCCCGGAGACCTCAAGGACAAGCTCGACCCGTATCTCCAGCCATTGTACGATGCACTTGGAGATATGATTCCGGCGAAGAGACTTCAGGAATTCATGGCTGACGGCACCATACAGATAGCACCACTGGCATACATGAGAGGACGCACACTGGACAGGGCATGCGTAATTCTTGACGAGGCACAGAACACCAATCTCGGGCAGCTGAAGATGTTCCTTACCCGTATGGGATGCGACGCTAAATTCATCGTCACAGGAGACGCCAGCCAGATAGACCTGCCGAACAAGAAGGATTCCGGCCTGCTCAAGGGAATCGAACTCACAAAAGACATAAAGGGCATCAGGACCATCTTCTTCAGAAACGAAGACATCGTCCGACACCCTCTCGTGACAAAGATTGTCAAGGCATTCGAAAAAGGGGAAACGGTCTGATGACCGTCTCCCCTTTTTTCATGACATCTTATCAGAAAGTTAGTTTGCCTGACGGGTCTTCACAACCTCGTCATACTTTCTGTAACCTTCCTCGTACTCAGGACCGTTGCTGCTGAAACGATAGTAGATGTTCTTGAGGTATTCAGCGATATTGACCTTGAGTTCATTGTTCTGCGACACATTGTAAGCCTTCTCAAATGGCTCGAGAGCGTTCTTGAGAGACTGCTCGAACTCCTCGATGAGAGCCTGGTACTTCCTGTCATCATACTCGTTTGAAGCCTTTTCCTGAAGCTCGATAGCGAGGTCATAGTAAAGAACACCTGCGCCGATGTATCCGTACTCATATTCAGGGCTGATCTCCGAACACTTGTAATATGACTCAACGGCCTTCTCATACTGCTTGAGCTCCTTGTAGATGTTACCCTCAACATAGTAGAGAGAAGCATTGTCAGGCTCATTCTTCTTTGCCTCGTCAATAAGCACGAAGAGACGGTCAGCATTGTCACCGCTTGAGATATAGTAGTTGATAAGGCCGATGAGGATGCTCTGGCTCTGCGGGAACATCACGAATCCCTGCTCAAGAATTTCAGCGCCCTTCTTTGCGTCGCCAAGGTTTGTATACACATCAGCAAGCTTTGCGTAAACCTCACCGTTCTCATAGTAATACTTATTTGCGATGCACTGCTCGAAGAGAGACTTTGCTCTCTCATAGTCCTTTACAGCCCATGCTGTGAATCCTGCATTATAGACAGCTACAGTATCAAGCTTTGAAAGCGGCTCGGTAGCAGATGCAAGTGCAGCCTTCTCGAAGTTGATGCTTGCATTTGCAAAATCACCGAACTGGTAGCATGTCATACCCTCATCAAGATACTTCTGCGCGATAGTTGCGAGACCTGTGCTGATCTCTTTTTCCTTTGACTTCTTCACATCCACTTCATAAGCCTTCTTGTAAGCCTCGAGTGCGCCGTCAAGAGCGTCCTCAACTACAGGGGCTGTCACCTTGATGATAGAGAGCTGACCTGCAGCATTGAAATAAAATTCCTTGTCTGCGTAAATCTCCTTGAGATATGGAGTTCCCTCAAGTACAACCTCTTCAGTTGCAACCGGCTTCTCGCTTCCCATGAGGAGCTGAAGTTCCTGCTTCGATGCACCAGGCCATGCGTTTCCTATAGGAGCATTGTAAGCGTCAAGATATGCAGACGCAAGTTTTGTCCATGTTGCAACCTTTACAGCCTTCTTTGCATCCTGTGATGCAGCTTCTGCGCTAACGACTGCCTTCTTTGCAGCCTCTGGAGTCTTTGTCTGTGCATCAGCCACCTGTACAGCAAGGAGAACTGCCAATGCGATCAAGATTCTTTTCATAATGTTGTGGTATTAAGTTAATTATTCGTTTGTCTGTTCTGTCTGCGGTGAAGCGGAATCCTCAAGAGGAGCCTCGGCTGGAGACTGCTGCACCGCAGTGTCATCTTCACTCTTGTTCACAGCAGATATTGCTGCGATTGAATCGCCTTCCTTGATATTGATGAGACGCACACCCTGTGTCGCGCGTCCTGCAACCTTGATGTCTGAAACCGCCATCCTGATGGTTATGCCGGAACGGTTGATGATCATGAGGTCATTCTCATCAGTAACATTCTTCATAGCCACAAGATCACCTGTCTTTTCAGTTATGTTCAATGTCTTGACACCCTTTCCGCCGCGGTTTGTCTTACGATATTCGTCGAAGTCGGTACGCTTTCCATAGCCATTCTCACTGACGACGAGAAGGCTGTGTGCCGATGCGTCTTCAGCGGTAGGATCATAAGCTATCATTCCGATAACTTCGTCATCATCTTCAATATTTATGCCACGGACTCCGGAAGCTGTTCTTCCGAGCGCTCTAGCGTCATTTTCATCGAAACGGCAGCAACGTCCCTGACGGCCTGCAAGAAGGATCTCACAATTACCGTTGGTAAGGATTGCGTCAAGGAGTTCGTCTCCGTCACGTACTGTAATCGCTATCACACCGTTTGCACGAGGTCTTGAATATGCTTCAAGAGAAGTCTTCTTGATGATTCCCCTCTTTGTTCCAAGTACTATATATGTATTGTTGATATAGTCCTCATCCTTGAGGTTCCTTACATTGAGATATGTCTTGATCTTGTCATCAGGCTCGATGTTTATCACATTCTGGATCGCACGACCCTTTGACGCACGTGAGCCTTCCGGTATCTCGTACACCTTCAGCCAGTAGCAGCGGCCGTTCTGGGTGAAGAGAAGCATAGTGCTGTGCATATTGGCCACATAGATATGCTCGATGAAGTCCTCGTCACGTGTCGCACTACCCTTCATTCCGACTCCACCTCTGTTCTGGAGGCGGTATTCAGTGAGAGATGTCCTCTTTATGTAGCCCAGATGTGAGATTGTAATCACAACATCCTCATCAGCATAGAAGTCCTCCGGATTGAACTCTTCAGAAGAAAGGGCGATCTCTGTCCTTCGGGCATCACCGTACTTCTCCTTCATCTCGGTGGTCTCGTCCTTGATGATCTGCATCTGCATGCTCTCGTTTGCAAGAACATCCTCACAGTAACGGATGAACTTCATGAGCTCGTCATACTCGCTCTGAAGCTTCTCTCTTTCGAGTCCGGTAAGCTGACGCAGACGCATCTCGACAATGGCAGTGGCCTGCACATCAGAGAATCCGAATGCATTGATAAGTTCGGTCTTCGCCTCATCAACGCTCTTTGAAGAGCGGATGATATTGATTATCTGATCGATGACATCAAGAGCCTTGAGGAGTCCCTCGAGGATATGAGCTCTCTTGCGGGCTTTTTCAAGGTCGAACTTCGTTCTACGAAGCACCACCTCATGCCTGTGTCTTACGAAATACTTGATAAGGTCCTTCAGGTTCAGCGTCCTCGGTCTTCCGCCCACGAGAGCGACATTGTTCACGGAGAAGCTTGACTGAAGAGGAGTATATTTGAAGAGAGTGTTGAGAACCACATTGGCATTCGCGTCCTTCTTGAGTCTGATCACGATGCGCACTCCCTTCATGGTAGTCTCGTCATTGATATACGCGATACCGTCAATTCTCTTGCTCTCCACAAGCTCTGCAATCTTCTCGATCATCTCACGCTTGTTGACCATGTAAGGGATCTCTGTAACCACGATTGTCTCACGACCCGAATCGCTCACTTCGATTTCAGTCTTCGAACGGATCACGATACGGCCTCTTCCGGTCTCGAACGCATCCTTGATGCCCTGACGGCCCTGAATGATACCTCCGGTCGGGAAATCCGGACCCTTCACATAGTGCATCAGTTCCTCGACTGTTATCTCCGGATTGTCGATATATGCGCAGATTGCGTCACAGCACTCTGTAAGGTTATGCGGAGCCATGTTGGTGGCCATTCCGACCGCAATACCCGACGAACCGTTCAGGAGAAGAAGCGGAAGCTTCGTAGGAAGCACCGTAGGTTCCTGAAGGGAATCATCGAAGTTGTTCTGAAAATCAACTGTATCCTTGTCAAGGTCTGCGAGGACCTCATCAGACAGCTTTGAAAGCTTTGCCTCGGTATAACGCATCGCCGCAACCGGGTCACCGTCCATGGATCCGAAGTTACCCTGTCCGAACACGAGCGGATATCTCAAGCTCCAGTCCTGCGCCATACGGGCCATAGCATCATACACACTTGAGTCACCGTGCGGATGATACTTACCGAGCACCTCACCGACGATACGGGCAGACTTCTTGGTCTGTGTAGACCATGTAAGTCCGAGTTCCTTCATACCGAACAGCACTCTTCGGTGCACCGGCTTGAAACCATCTCTCACATCAGGCAGAGCACGGGACACGATAACGGACATGGAGTAGTCGATATACGCACTCCTCATCTGCTGATCGATGTTCACCTGTTCGATCCTGCCTGTCTTTACCTCATTTTCCATATATGTTATTTACTTTTTATACTTAATTATACATCTTGGCAAAGTTACAAAAAAAATAGTAATTTTGTGCAATCAACAATGATTTTAAGTTTCAACTATCATATTTTTGGATTCATATGGAAATCAGCATATCAGACGAGCTTCATTCGATAATCAATTTCTCGAGGGAAGAAGCCATGAGGACAGGAAGTTACGGCATAGCTCCGGACCATCTCTTCCTCGGCATCCTGAGGCATCGTGAGAACATAGCCACAGACGCGCTCCGGGCAGCAGAAACAGATCTGGAAGAAATGAAGCAGTTCATTGACAGCCATATATTCACCAACGAACACATACCATATTCAGACATAGACAAGGTAAGCTTCTCCAGAGGAGTGCAGAACGTACTGAGCTTCACCATCCTCGAAGCCACTAAAGTCCGCAGTGCCCAAGCATCCTCACAGCATCTGCTCCTTGCCCTGTGCAAGGCCGGAGGTTCATATGGAAGCACATATCTGCATGATCTCGGAGTAGACTACGGCCATATCTTCAGATATCTTGACAGGAACAATCTCCTGGACCGGGACACCATGAATGCAGGCAGTCAGGAACAGAGTCAGGAAGACCAGGTCCCTCACATCCGGATCAGGGCCGTAGAGCAGGAAAAGCAGGAAGAAGAGCCGCAGCTTCCCCCACTCGAAGAATTCGGATATGACATAACCAAGGCTGCACGCGAAGGAAAGCTCGACCCGCTGGTCGGCAGGGAAGACGAAATCCAGAGAGTCATACAGATATTGGGAAGAAGAAGGAAGAACAACCCTATGCTTGTAGGAGATCCCGGTGTGGGAAAATCCGCTATTGTGGAAGGCATAGCCATCAAGATCGTGACCGGAGACATCCCTTCATCACTGGCAGACAAAAGGCTCATATCCCTGGATCTTGGCTCTATCGTGGCAGGCACCAGATACAGGGGCGACTTTGAAAAAAGGCTCAAATCCATCATCAATGAAGCGGCTGCGGCTCCGGATGTGATACTTTTCATAGACGAATTCCACACAATCGTCGGTGCAGGAGGAGCCTCGGGAAGCCTCGATGCCGCAAACATGCTCAAGCCGGCACTTGCAAGAGGTGACATCCAGTGCATCGGAGCGACTACAATAGACGAGTTCCGCAAGATTGTGGAGAAGGACGGGGCTCTCGACAGGAGATTCCAGAAAATCGTCGTGGAGCACACAGACATTGCGCACACGATCTCAATACTTGACCGTCTGAAGACAAACTACGAAAAGCATCACAACGTCATATACAGTGACGAGGCCATAGAGGCATGTGTAAGGATGTCAGACAGATACATCACAGACCGATGCCTTCCGGACAAGGCTATTGACGCAATGGACGAAGCTGGTTCTATGGTAAGGCTGAAGAACCCGAAGAAGACCGGGCATGTGACTGCAGAAGATGTGGCTTCCGTGATTTCAAAGATGACCGGAATTCCTTCAGGAAGGATAGCCGAAGGAGAAGGAAACAAGCTGATGAAGATGCAGGACAAGCTCCGAAACAGGATAATAGGCCAGGATGAAGCAATAGAAAAAGTAGTAAAGGCAATACGCAGGAACAGGGCCGGAATCAAAGACCCGGACAAGCCTATCGGCACATTCCTGTTCTTCGGACCTACCGGTGTCGGAAAGACCCAGCTGGCAAAGTCTCTGGCAGAGTATCTGTTTGACTCCGAGGACAATATGATAAGACTGGACATGAGCGAATATATGGAGAAATTCAACGTATCAAGGCTCATAGGCGCCCCTCCGGGATATGTCGGCTTCGAGGAAGGCGGTCAGTTGAGCGAACGCGTCAGACAGAAGCCTTATTGCGTCGTGCTTCTCGATGAAGTGGAAAAGGCTCATCCGGATGTATTCAACCTCCTTCTGCAGGTCATGGATGAAGGCAGGCTGACGGACAGCAACGGAAGAACGGTAAGCTTCAGGAACACTATTGTGATAATGACATCCAATGTGGGAAGCCGCGAACTTGATGAATACGGAAGCGGCGTAGGGTTCAGCACAGCCGGGAGAAACGTCCAGATGAACAGGCAGGCGGTGTTGGAAAAGGCTGTCAGAAAGGCCTTCCCGCCGGAATTCATCAACAGGGTCGACGAACAGGTGTTCTTCAGATCGCTCACACGTGAAGATATAGAGAAGATCATCGACATCGAACTCAAGGGCCTGAAGAAGCGCGTCAGCGAAGCCGGCTTCGAACTGAATGTCACAGCAGCAGCAAAGAGGTTTGTTGCCGATGCCGGATACGACCCGAGCTACGGAGCACGCCCTCTCAAGAGAGCGATTCAGAGGCATATAGAGGACCCGGTGTCCGAACATATCATAGCCTCACGCATATTCACCGGAAAGAACGCTCCAGAAAGCAGGAAAATACGCGTCAGCCTGTCGGAGGACAAGCAGAGCACCTGCGTTGAATGGCGCTAGGCAAGGCTTACATCCATAAGTTCAAGGTCCATGTCGTTGATCATATCGACAAGAGTCCTGTATGAAGATTCAGATGAGATCATCGAGCTGATGAAAGCGAGAGTATTGTCTGTATTCATATCATTGTTGTTTTGTTAATGCAAAGATATGGCACCATTGTGCCAACTTAAAGCACATATAAAGAAATATGGCCACGAGACTGATTATTTTTGACCTTGACGGGACACTCCTCGACACAAGGCTCGACATAGCGCAAGCATGCAACTACGCTTTAAGGCAATGCGGATGTCCCGAAAGGAGGCTGGAGGAATACAACATGATGGTAGGAAAAGGAATAAGCAATCTTTTCCGCGCAGCCCTTCCGGAAGAAATGAGGAACGAAGAAATGGTAATGAAGATGAAAAGCCATTTCATACCATATTACGGCGAGCACATCGACGACTCCACCAGACCATATCCGGGGATAATCCGGATGCTCGACCTGATGGCCGGACATGGCATCATGCTTGCCGTCGCATCCAACAAGTACCAGACAGGCACTGAAGAACTTGTAAGAAGGCAGCTCGGCAGCGAAAGATTTGTAAAGATCCTCGGCCAGAGAGAAGGAAAGCCGCTCAAGCCAGACCCGGACATAATCACCGAGGTGATGAGTGCAGTGCCCGGCATAAGCAGGGAGGAAGTCGTATACTGCGGAGATTCGGATGTAGACATGCAGACAGGCATGAATGCAGGCGTAAGGACGATCGGAGTGACATGGGGATTCCGCACCAAGGAGGAACTTTCCGCATATGGCCCGTGGCATCTGGCCGCAAATGCCGAAGAAATCGCAGGAGCAATTATCGCAGATTCAGAATAAATGATAAATTTGCAACATAAGACTCGTGATTATGGAACAGAATGAAAGATACACGGACAAGCTGGCGAAATACATTCTCCTCGCAGCCGGCCTTGCAACAGCAGGGGCCATTTGCTGGTTTCTGAAGAGTGTGATCATTTATATTCTTGCAGCAGTGGTGGTATCGCTCATAGCCAAGCCGCTGATGACGCAGACACAGAAAATCCGCATAAAGGGCAGGAAGGCACCGGACTGGTTTCTGGCAGCATTCACTCTTTCAGCAGTAATACTGATCCTGCTTTCCGTACTGACACTCATCGTGCCTATCGTCAGCGGAATACTCAAGGGAATATCCCTTTCAAGCATTGAAAAGGCAGCTGGGCAGATAGCCGTTCCCCTTGGCAATCTGAATGACTTCATACGAAGCACATTCCCGCAGCTGGGTCCGGACTTCAGGATAGAGATGGCAGTGATCGAACAGATCAGGAACATATTCGACGTCTCGTGGATATCGTCGATGATAGGTTCCGCAACATCATTCCTGACAAGCTTCGGAATCGGACTTTTTTCTGTGGTGTTCATCGGATTCTTCTTCATCAAGGATGACGGACTCTTCACGAAGATAGTCTGCTCTCTCGTACCCGACAAGCATGAAAAGACGGCAGAAAAGGCCATCTCGGACATCGGAAGCCTGCTTTCAAGATACTTCATCGGAGTACTCATCGAGGTTACAGGAGTGGCACTGATAAACTTCCTCGGCCTGTTCTTCATAGCAAGACTCGGATTCAATGCAGCCATTGGAATTGCATTCCTCACCGGAATCACCAATATCATACCATATGTGGGACCTCTTATCGGAGGGGTATCCGGAACCATATTGGGACTTATCATCAAATACAGCAGCGCAGTTCCTATCGGACTTGATGTGAACTTCTGGGTCTTTGCATCGATACTTATCGCTATCCTTGGCTTCGCACAGCTTGTTGATAATTTCGTCTATCAGCCGTTGATATATTCGACAAGCATAAAATCGACACCGCTTGAGATATTCATCGTGCTTCTCATAGTCGGAAACCTTGGCGGTCCGCTGGCAATGATCATTGCAATACCATGCTACACTGCCGTCAGGGTGATTGCCTTCAGATTCTTCGGTCACATCAAGGCAATCAGAAGACTCATACCATCTGAAAAACTCATAACAGGAAAAGAATCATGATAAAGAAGACACTCATAATAGCAGCAGTACTGCTTGCAGGAGTACTTGGCTTCAACGCAGAAGCACAGAACGCGACAATAACTCCAGACGGCACATACATGTTTGTACAGAGAGACACATGTGACCTCTATATGGATGTATACGACCCGGCACCGGGCAGCCAGACAAGCATAGACGGCAAAAATAAACCGACCATCATCTTCATGTTCGGAGGAGGATTCATAGGCGGCACAAGAGACAACCCAAGCTACCACAAGTGGTTCAGGCAGATGACAGATGCAGGCTACCGCATCATATCGATAGACTACCGCCTCGGCCTGAAAGGCTCCGACAAGGTAGGCATTGCCCAGGTGAATGCCATCGACAAGGCTATACATATGGCAGTGGAAGACCTTTTCAGTGCGACAAACTTCATCCTTGAAAATGCGGAGCAGCTTGGAGTGGAACCAGACAACATCGTCATCAGCGGTTCTTCAGCCGGAGCTATTTCTGCGATGCAGGCCGAATATGAGATCAGCAACCGCACATCATGGGCATCCGTTCTCCCGCAAGGATTCGACTATGCAGGAGTGATGTCATTCGCTGGAGCGATCCTCTCAAGAGAAGGAAAGGTTGACTTTAAGAATAACCCGGCACCTATCCTCATGCTCCACGGAACTGCCGACAAGCTCGTGGAATACAAGCAGATCAAGGTTTTCAATCTTGGCTTCTTCGGAGGCGGCACACTCGTGGAAAGATTCAAGAAATACGGCCTGAACTACAACATGTACCACTTCATAGACTACGGACATGAAATCGCAGGAGCAATGGACACGACAACAGACATCCAGTTCCAGTTCCTCGAAAAGAATGTGATGAAGAAGCAGATGCGCATCATCGAAGCATGGGTCGAGGATGCCGGAGTCTGGAAAGGACACGGTCCGCAGTCAAGAAAGGAATTATACGGAAACTGACGACTATTCATAAACCTTGATAACTTTGCCATCAGCCGCATAGTGGGTACCATCCATTCTGTTGCCGTTGGCAAAGTTTCCTTTGAACCAGGTCTTGTTCGTGTAGATGCACTTACCTTTGCCGTGAGGGTAGCCGTTCTTGATCTCGCCCTCATATATGGTTCCATACTTATCCACTGTCTTTCCGCATCCGCGGATCAGGACTCCGTCTTCAAAAACGCCCTCCAGCCAATTGCCGTCTGTCATGGTAACCTTGCCCTTGACCAAGATATCGCCTTCGAAACTTCCTTCACAAGTCACATCAAGATCTTGAACGGTCCTGACCATTATCTTTACTCCCGCCGGCTTGATAAGAGCAGCTTTTCCCTTGCCGACAGAAAGATTCCTGAATTTGAATATCTGTTCGTCATATCTCATCTCTGAAACATTCACAGACTTCTTCTCCGGCAGCGGTTTCATATCCTTCTTTACAGGATTGCCATTATCGAATTCCCCCTTATACACCGTTCCATCCGCATAGTGTATTTCACCATTTCCATGGCATTTACCCAAACGGCACCCTCCCTGATAACAAGACCCGTCCGAATATATCCTACGCATCGTGCCTTCTGTCAGACCGTTTTCATCAAACTGTCCTTCATACCATGACCCGTCGGAATAAGTAACTTTTCCATTCCTGAAAGAACCATCTTCAAAAAAGCCGTTGAGTATAATCTCCAGGGAGTCTGCAGTGAATGACGGCAATTTGACATTACAACACTCATAATTCCAGGAACCTCCGGGAATATTCTTAAGAGTCATGCGTAAAGTACCTTCTCCGTGAAAGGAATCCGCATAAAATCCACCTTCATACACTGAACTCCTTTCAATCCCGCCTTGCTTATCCTTGACTTTCTCACTGAAAACTCCCCTTCCATACTGTCGGCCATAGGCATAGGTTCCGGACGAAGAAATCCTTCCGTCCTTAAACATAATGACTCGGCTGCCTTCACCCTCCTGCAGACCGTCCACAAATGTACCTTGCTGCACCTCCTTCTCCAACTTTCCGGGCGCAGCCCATTCGCACACGCCATTGCCCAGATTCCCTGACATTCTTCCTCTGAATACAGACACCTTGCCGGAAGGCGTGTCGCAGGTAATGGTACCGTGAACGAAAATGCCGTCAACAAATTCGCCATCGACAGTCATCCCTGTCTCATACACCTTACCTCTTCCATTCAGCTGACCGTCTATAAAAATGCCCTGCAGCCTTGACTTTGTTTCCTGATTATATGCAGTTCCATATCCATACCTCTGCCCGTCCAGGACATACGCTTTCGGCAACACACCGTTCTGATCAGCAGCAAGAGGCACGTCTTTTCTATATTTGTCCGAAATCCAGAACTGAAGGACAGGTTCCTTTCCTGGCTTTGTGACCGTAATCAGTCCGTGCCTTACACCATTACGGAAATCTCCCTCATATACGACTCCCTTTTTGTCTGTCAGTCTGCCCTTTCCATGAGGCACTCTGTCACGGGTCTGTCCTTCGTATAGTCCTTCACGGGTCACCAGCTCCGCATATGGTCTGTAAAGCTCCGGAAAACACAAAGGGAAAGCACGCGACAGACTGACATATTCGGCAACCGAAGACTTTATGTCCGACAATATGAACTCCTTTCTTTCCAATCTTGCAGAAAAATCAGCGACAAACTTTTCCATCGAAACATCTGCGATGCTAATGACATTCTGCGAATATACGGCAAACTTCTGTCCGGTAGAAGAATTCATGAATGTCTCATACTCCTTGAGGTCAGCCGCAGAAAGATAGTCCACTACAGACTGCTTGAAAATATTGAAGAGGTTGTCCAGCACCTTACGGAGTGCCGAAATCATAAGCCTTATCTGCGTATCCGGGATACCGGACTTTCTTGCTTTCGAAATCATTGCACCGTCCTCATCAAGCATTTCATCTATTATATGATCATAGGCTGCCAGCGATGCCTTGAAAAATGGTTCAAAACCGGAAGCATAATCCTTATCATTCAGCAAATATGAGAATTCCGGTGCAGCACCCACTTCAGACTGTAGTGCTTTGGTGATATTGCCCACATAAGTTGTCAGAAATGTAGAAGAATTTAAATATCGGTAAGCATGAGTATTGTAAAACTCCAGAATCTGACGAAGTTCCTGATCATTGAACGAGGACAGATGCTCCCTTGATATATTCTTCATCATCTCTGAAAATGTCCAATGTCCCATAAGCTTTTCCTCATGAGTCATCCGTATATCATCAAGAACCATATCAAGCATCGGACGCGGGATTCCTCCTATGATCACCGAATCTTCCAGAGCTTCTCTGTCCTGGGCAAAAAGAGAATGTACACCTATGATCAAGGTGTACATCAATAAAAGCAGTCTTCTCATAATACTGTCATTAATATTATTCAGCAAGTTTGTCAAGTACAAGCTCGACGAGCTTTCTCACCTGAGGCTTGTAGTCCGGATTGCTCGCCTTATGATGACGATGGGCTATGATACAGCATACGGTTCCGGCATTGTGTCCCAGATGAGCTGCGATTCCTGCGATTGCCGAACCTTCCATCTCGAAGTTGGTGACCTTGAGGTCGCCGAAGCGGAAGGATTCGAAAGTATCAAGCATGTCAGGCATAGCCAGAGGCATACGCAAGACACGGCCCTGAGGTCCATAGAAACCGGACGCGGCGATTGTCATTCCAGGGAAAGTGCAGTCACGGAAAAGTTCCGACATTCTTTCTCCCGCCTTTACGAAATATGGATCCGGAAGATGTCTGTTCCATCCTGTGTGAGCCTTGAACGCATCTTCGATATCCGCCATGGCAATCTTGTCCCTGTCCGCATACCAGTTCATAAGTCCGTCACATCCGACAGAAATATGAGAGAATACGAAGGATCCGAGAGGAATCTCCGGCTGTATGGCTCCGGAAGTACCGATCCTTATGATATTCAGGCATCTGTGGACAGGCTTCACTTCCCTTGTCTCAAAATCGATGTTGGCAAGTGCATCAAGTTCGTTCATGACGATATCGATATTGTCTGTACCGATACCTGTGGAAAGTGCTGTTATCCTGACTCCCTTGTATTTACCGGTAACCGACACGAATTCGCGCGAAGCGTGTCTGAATTCCTTATCCTCAAAATATTCTGCAATCATATCCACGCGGCCAGGGTCTCCTACCAGGATCACATTGTCCGCAAGTTCTTCGGGACGGAGATGAAGGTGGAACACCGATCCGTCGCCATTGATTATAAGTTCTGATTCTGCTATTCTCATGGCTATATTCTTTATCAATAATCGTTCAAATATAGTTTTTTCCTATGAAAATTCCTACTTTTGCCATATATCAAACGACATGACCATGTGGCAGAGAATCCAGACATTATATTTAGGCACAGCGACATTCCTCATTTTCTTCATGTTTTTCAGCACATTCGCTACGATTGTCGGTCCTGACGGCAGCGAAGTGACCATAAGATATGTCGAAAAACTCCCCTATCTCACCTTGATGATAATGCTCATCACGGCCCATATCGCTGCAACTGCAAGTTTCAAGGCATTCTTCCTGCAGGCAAGAGTCGCCGTAATAGCCGGCCTGCTGGCCCTCGGCTTCCAGTTATGGCTTGCCATTGACTTCTGGATGAACAAAGATGTCATGTCATTCTCGATAACAGCCTTGTTCCCGCTTGCGGCAGCCTTTCTCGACTTCATATCCGCAAAGAAATCAATGGTGGACGAAATGACAGTGCAGGCTGTAAAGTCCGCAAGGAAATCGAAAAAGAAAAACCGATAAGAAGATTGACTTCTTATCGGTTTTTCCTATACAAGCGCAAAGGACAGATCTCCCTTGCAGCATATTTTCCCGTCCACTGCAAGTTCAGCTTCGCAAAAGACAATATTGCCTCTTTTAGCCTTAAGTCTTGCCGTTATCTGACACAGGTCTCCCGGTCTGACAATATTCTTGAAACGCACCTTGTCGATTCCGCTGTAAAGCGTTGTCTTCCCCGGAAGGTCATCCTTTATCAGAAGGGCGCAGCTCTGTGCCATGATCTCGCATTGGATGACTCCCGGAACGATCGGGTTGCCAGGAAAATGCCCCTGGCAGAAGAATTCATCTTCGCGTATACGGTATTCCGCGTGACACACACCATCTTCATCAACGGTGATTTCATCGATCAAGAGCATAGGTTCCCTATGAGGGAGGAACTCCTTCAATTCTTCTCTCTTCATATGTTCAAGTCTGATTCAGGTTTTATCCGTTATATTTCCTGAAGGCTACGCATCCGTTATGTCCGCCGAATCCCAATGAATCCGATATAGCCATTGTAAGAGGAGCCTCGACCGGCTTGTTCGGAGTATAGTCAAGATCGCACTCCGGATCCACCTCATCAAGATTGATTGTAGGAGGTACAATGCCATTCTTCAATGCAAGAACTGAAGCAACTGCCTCTGCAGCACCTGCAGCTCCAAGCATGTGTCCGGTCGCAGCCTTGATAGAACTTACATGAGCCTTGTATGCATCATCACCAAGGGCAAGCTTGAAAGCAGCAGTCTCTGAAACATCATTCAAAGCCGTTCCGGTTCCATGCGCATTGATATAAAGAACATCATCCGACGTGTATCCTGCCTCATCAAGAGCCTGTCTGATGGCCGCTGCCTGTGTCAGTCCGTCCGGACGTGGAGCAGTCACATGGTAGGCATCGCAGGTGTTTCCATATCCGCACACCTCCGCAATGATTTCCGCGCCGCGTGCCACAGCATGTTCATATTCCTCGAGAACGAGCATTGCCGCACCTTCCGCAATCACGAATCCGCCCCTGTTCTTATTGAAAGGAAGTGATGCATATTTCGGATCCTCCGCTCTTGAAAGGGCCTTTGCATTGGCAAATCCCGCAACTGCAAGATGAACGATGGCAGCTTCCGTTCCACCTGCGATGACAGCATCGACATAACCATGCTTTATCGCACGATAGGCTTCTCCTATGGCATGTGTCGATGTTGCGCACGCGGTCACTACCGGAAGGCACGGGCCGCAGGCCTTGTTCCTGATCGCTATATTTCCCGCCGCAATATTGGAAATCATGGTAGGGATCAGCAGAGGCGAGACCCACTTGGCACCTTCGTTGAAGATCTTCTCGGTCTCACGCACCTGGGTATTGAATCCACCGATTCCAGATCCGACATATACTCCGAAGCGGAACGGGTCGATATTTCCATCCTCACCCGACTTCAGCCCGGCTTCTGTCATGGCCTGCCACGCTGCAGCTACAGCAAATATGGTAAACCTGTCCTGCTTTCTTGCAAAAGGAGCTTCTATTTCATAGTCTGCAGGATTGAAATCCTTTACCTCTCCGGCAATCTTCACCGGCAGGTCTTCTGTAGGAGTAAGAGTAATGAAGTCGATGCCACAGACACCATCAAGCAGATTTTTCCAGAAAGTCCTGACATCATTTCCCACCGGAGTCACGACTCCGGTTCCTGTTACTACAACTCTTCTATTCATAATATCAACAGTATCTTCCAAATTAAGTTCAACTATAATGCAAAGCGGGCTGCAGTTTCCGCAATAACCTTCTCTGCACCGAGGATCAGGTCCTCTACAATCTCCTTTGCCGGCTCAATCTTTCTGACCATACCCGCACATTCTCCAGCCATATAGCTTCCGTTGCGGTCACCTTCCTGAACAGCCTTGCGAAGAGCGCCGCTACCGAAAGCCAGAATATCTTCCTGACTGACGGAAGGATCATTCTCCATCTTTGCAAATGTCTTGGAGAAAGGCGTCTTGAGGGAACGCACAGGATGCCCAAGAGACTTTCCGGTAACGATTGTGGATATGTCCGTAGCCTTGAGTATCTTCTCCTTATATTCCGGATGTACATTGCATTCCTGCGCCGAAAGGAAACGGGTACCGACCTGAATGGCCTCCGCTCCAAGCATGAAGGCTGCAGCCGCACCTCTTCCGTCACAGATTCCTCCCGCAGCAACCACCGGTATGTTAAGAGCATCAACCACCTGCGGCACGAGAGACATAGTATGGAGTTCGCCCACATGGCCACCTGATTCCGCACCTTCAGCCACCACGGCATCAGCACCTGCCTGCTGCATCTTGAGAGCAAGGGCAACAGAAGCGACTACGGGTATGACCTTGATTCCTGCTTCCTTCCACATGGACATATACTTTGCCGGCGATCCGGCTCCTGTAGTAATTATCTTAACTCCTTCCTCGATCACCATATGCGCAATTTCCTCTGCATTCGGTGCCTGAAGCATTATATTCACGCCGAACGGTTTGTCTGTCATCTCCCTGCACTTTCTCACCTCATTCCTGACCGCTTCCGTTCCTGCATTGATAGAGGAAATCAGACCTAGTCCGCCGGCATTGGAAACCGCCGCAGCCAGAGACGCGTCGGCAACCCAGGCCATTCCCCCTTGAAATACAGGATATCTTATCCCTAACATTTCACATATTCTGCTCTTTACCATATTCATGTAATCTTAAAGCAATCTACAAATATAAACATTTTTTTTACCACTCAAAAACAACGGCTCCAGAGACAAATCCGGCACCAAATGCGCTCATGACGACAACATCTCCTTTCTTGAATCTCCCCCCACGTCTGCACTCATCAAGAAGGATGGGACATGAGGAACTTGATGAATTGCCATGATCATGGATATTGACCGGAAATCTGGAATCCGGTTGTTCGAGATAGGCACGGATCGCCTGTATGATTCGTATATTGGCCTGGTGAAGGAGAAAATGGCTCACATCACCGGCACGAAGTCCGGCATCGTCAAGCACTCTCGAGATGTCCGTTGCCGCTGCCTTTACAGCGAACTTGAAGACATCCTGTCCCTTCATCTGAAGCGGAACTTCAACCTCTTCCTTTTCTATATAAGGAGTCGGCTGAAGGAGCCTGTACTGCCAGAGCTTGTCCGTCGCGCTCGCTGCAGAGAGCCTTATGCTCTTTATATTGTCACCAGGGGTAAGGACTGCAGCGCCGGCACCATCGCCGAAAAGCACACATGTGCGCCTGTCACTCCAGTCAGTCATCCTCGTAGGCTCCTCCGCACATACGACAAGCACATTCTGTACTCTGCCAGCCTTATAGAAGGATTCCGCCATCTCAAGCGCATATATGAATCCCGCACATGCACAGTTTATGTCAATGCACGGGCATGAAGCCCCGATGCCTCCCTGAATGATGCAGCTGAGCTGCGGAGTCACATATTCATTGACCACATTGGAACAAATTATGAAGTCCAGCTGGCTGGCCTGAATGCCTGCATCTTCCAATGCCTTCACAGCTGCCTCGACAGCCATATCCTCAAGTTTCTCATGGGAGATCACATGTCTGCTCGACACTCCCGTCCTTGTCCTGATCCACTCGTCACTTGTGTCAAGAAACTCTGACAACATCTCGTTTGTAACCACTTTGGAAGGCAAAACGCTTCCTGTACCTGCAATTTTCATATGATTTCCTTTAAGTTGATCGGATGCAAAAATAAGCCGAGGTACCAAGCAGGAAAAACGAATGTGGTCAAGTCTGCATTCTGTTGGCGACTGACAGGGACATGGGTGACACTGACGGTAAAATTTTGGTATTTGGGGCAAAATACCTACATTTGCTACCCACTAAAATTGAAAGTTGATGATTTTAAACAATAAGATACCTGCCTACCTGCTTGGAAAATACCAGCTTATAGGTACTATCACCTTCTCCGTATTGTTCGCCATAGTGTTCCTTAACATCTATATACCGTTCTCGGAAACAGCATGGTTCGGATTGGGAGATTCAGTGATGTTCTCGCTCACACTCATATTTACGGCTGTGTCGATCCTGATACTTATCATAAGCAGGATGCTCATGTACAGAAGCAAGAAAACATTCGAGCTCACATATGCCGGATACACAATATGGTGCATGGTGGAGATTGCTCTGATCTGCATGTTCTACACATGGCTCACACTGGTCTACTCTACGCCACTTGCTGAAACCCCGTGGACAACTTTCGGAAGGACCTTGCTTTACGGTACGATCGCACTTGGAATACCTTATCTGATTTCAGGCATGTACTTCGCCATCATAGACAAGAACAACACCATCAAGCTGATGAATTTCGAGAATGTTGTCACAGACGAACCTGTCAAGCCGGAAGCACAGATGAGCAAGATCACTCTTTTCGACAACAGCGGTGCTCTCAAGCTTTCACTCAATCCTGACAGCCTTTATTATATAGAATCTGATGACAACTATATCAAGGTATGGTACACAGACAGCAAGGGAGATATGAAGCAATACATGCTGCGCTGCCGTCTGAAGACAGTAGAGGAAAGCTTCAAGGGAAGCGGTCTTGTCAGATGTCACAGAAAATACATAGTCAACATCCATAAGGTGTCTACCCTCCGCAAGGAAAGCGACGGATACTATCTCGACATGGACAACGAGACAATACAGCCGCTTCCCGTGACAAAGACATACACGGATGCAGTACTAAGCTGGTTTACAGAAGTCCAGCCATTGCTTGACCCGATTGAAGAATAAAGAAGAGGGTGACTAAAAAGTCTTAAAGACTGATTAGTCACCTTCTTTCGTTTTATATTGCACCGGGAGGATAGTAGTGATTGCGGAGGACTCCGTTCGCTTCGCTCACTCCGGACCCTCCCAACGTTTCCTGCGTGGTCTTCGACCACTTGTCTCCGTCGGGCCCCTCCCGCTACACGTGTCCGCGGGTGGACACGCCTCCGCAATCACTACTATCCTCTC
>JAFYLU010000110.1 GCA_017550025.1 Bacteroidales bacterium
ATCCAGCCTGATGCACTCGCAGGTCTTGCTGCATCATCAGCTCTCGCAGTCAGCGACATTCCGTTCGAGGGACCTATCTCCGAGGTACGCGTTGCACGCATCAACGGCGAGTTCAAGATCAACCCTAACTTCAGCGAGATGGCTGACACAGACATCGACATCATCGTTGCCGCAACATACGACAACATCATGATGGTTGAGGGTGAGATGAACGAGGTAAGCGAGCACGACATGCTCGAGGCGATCAAGTTCGCTCACGAGGAGATCAAGAAGCACTGCAAGGTGCAGATGGAGCTCATGGAGGCTGTAGGCAAGACTGAAAAGAGAGCTTACTGCCACGAGGAGAACGACGAGGCTCTCCGTCAGGCAATCCAGGAGTTCTGCTATGACAGATGCTACGCTATCGCAAAGTCAGGTTCAGCAAAGCACGAGAGATCTGACGCATTCGAGGCACTCAAGGAAGAGTTCTACGCAACACTTCCTGAGGAGGAGCAGGAAGAGAAGAGAATGATGATCGAGAGATACTATCATGCTGTCGAGAAGGCTGCCATGAGAAACATGATTCTCGATGAGGGTTTACGCCTTGACGGCCGCGACACAACAACTGTCCGCCCTATCTGGTGCGAGACCGACTACCTCCCATGTGCACACGGATCAGCTATCTTCACACGTGGTGAGACCCAGTCACTCTCGACCGTAACCCTCGGAACAAAGCTCGACATGAAGGAGCGTGACGAGGTCCTCATCCAGGAGACTGACCAGTTCGTACTCCACTACAACTTCCCTCCTTTCTCAACAGGTGAGGCTCGTCCTCAGCGTGGCGTAGGCCGTCGTGAGATCGGACACGGAAACCTTGCATACAGAGCACTCAAGCCTATGATCCCTATGGCTCCGGAGAATCCATACGCAGTGCGCGTGGTTTCAGACATTCTCGAGTCTAACGGTTCATCATCAATGGCAACTGTATGTGCAGGATGTCTTGCACTCATGGATGCAGGTGTGAAGATCAAGAAGCCGGTTGCAGGTGTTGCAATGGGTCTTATCACAGACAAGGACAACCCTAACGAGCGTTATGCAATCCTTACCGACATCCTCGGTGACGAGGACCACCTCGGAGACATGGACTTCAAGGTGACCGGTACAAAGGACGGTATCACAGCTACACAGATGGATATCAAGGTTGACGGACTTTCATACGATGTTCTCGAGCGCGCTCTCGAGCAGGCACGTCAGGGCCGTCTCCACATCATGGGCGAGATGATGAAGACAATCAGCGAGCCACGCGAGGATTACAAGGAGTTTGTTCCGCGCATGATCCAGATCCGTGTTGCAGGCGAGTTCATCGGTGCAATCATCGGAAAGGGTGGCGAGACTATCCAGCGCATCCAGCGTGAGACCGGCACTACCATCACTATCACCGAGGAGAACAACAACGGTGTATCACAGGGAGTTGTCGACATCTTCGGTCAGGATAAGGAAGCTATGGACAAGGCTCTCAACTGGATCAACGGCATCACAGCAGTTCCTGAAGTTGACACTGTATACCACGGAAAGATCGTATCGATCCTTGAGTTCGGTGCGTTCGTAGAAATCCTCCCTGGTAAGGAAGGACTCCTCCATGTATCAGAGATCGACTGGAAGAAGACCGAGAAGGTAGAGGACGTGCTCCATGTAGGCGACGAAGTGGATGTGAAGCTCCTCGAGATCGACGAGAAGACAGGCAAGATGAGACTTTCACGCAAGGCTCTTCTCGAGAAGCCAGAGGGATATGTTGAGCCAGAGCGCCGTCCACGTGGCGGAGACCGTGGCCCACGCCGTGACAACGACCGCCGCGACAACAACCGCGGTCCACGTCGTGACGACAGAGGTCCACGTCGCGATGACAGAGGTCCAAGAGGTCCTCGTCGCGAGCGCCCTGTTGAAAACAACGAGCAGAACAACGAGCCGGAGATGTTCTAATCCCCGCGCCAAGATAAAACATCATGACAGGTCTTCTTCACGAAGGCCTGTCTTTTTTTGTCCCAGCCTCATTCAACCATGCAAATGCCACTACAGTGCCCGCATCAGCACCTACTCTCCTATCCCTCAATCACTTACATCTTCATCGTTGCGCATTTTTACGCAACGATGAAGAACTAAAATACTGATTATCAGCAAATTGAGGGCTGAGCAAACCTGCATCCATAAACAAGGTATCGGCAACATGACATCTACTGAAGCTAGGGCACATCAGACAAACTTAAGAAGATACGGAACGTACAGCAACAGCCAGCCGGCCAGGAGAGCCCTTTGGGCGAGCTCCCCACAGCCGGACTGAGCTGTAGCTGCCGGTAATCGTATACTCCGGCAGCGGTGCTGACATAAAAAATCCCGCAAAGTAAATCTTTGCAGGAGTACGTAAACTTATATCAGGACATCAAAGTACTGACAACTTATTCGGTAAGACTGTCTCCGGACTACACAAAAAGATGGAGAAACTTCGATATCTGTTTCAAGTCAGAGGATGTATTCTTTTGGAGATACTTCATCAAAGTCCGTTTTACTTCTTCCGGAAGCATTATTACAGTTCTTACAGGCACAATTCCCTTCGCAAGCATCAGGCTTTTCATCTCGGCATATTCCAGATCCGAAAAAAGATTATGCTCTTCCCTGATGTCATATTCACTGCCGGTATTAGAGTTGACGGCAAGCAGAAGATTCTCGTATGAACCATAATAAGAACACAACTTATCGTAATCAAACGGTGAATATTTCACAATTATATAATCAGTAAGGTACTCCTTCTCAGCCTCTGACAACTTCGAAAACATACGTTTCAACGAGTTGAATTTCAGATGAAGATCAAGCTTTCGCATAGCGTCCACTTCTGACATAGCCCTACTCAATGGGCGGGATAGTTTTCGTATATGGATAATTTTAGAAAACGGATGCTCTGAAGCGGCATATGCAAGAAAATTCCACCTGTAATCTTCGGCTGAAGTACAGATATGCTTTTCCACGGGATTATTGAAAAGATACGCCACAGCTGTCCTTATCTTCTTCAGACCTATCTTTGGTGCACTTCCAAAGCGTTTCTGAAAAAGCCCTCCCTCCCTACAGATTGAAAAATTATATTCCTTGACAAATACAGATGTGCAATGATCCATAAAGCGGCTTAATACATCCCTACGATCCGTCTGAACTAAAGAATGGATATGATCTTCCATAAGGCATAATCCAAGAACAATAAGTCCGTAATTCCTGGAAAGCACTGAAAAGATGGTAAAATACAACAGATAATCTTCTCTGTCGTAAAAGATATTATAACCATGTAAGGTTCTTTGATAGACATGATTCACTTCTCCCGACACGAATCGCCTTATTCTCCGTCTCTTAATCATATATCCGTATCTATAGAGCAGCCCAGACAGGAACTGCACTTTGATTATAAACTCCCTTGAACAAAACTACTGCAACTACAGAACAAAGAATATAAGAAAAAGAAAAATCAGACTAAAAAATTGACAACAATAATAAAAAAGAGAAAAAACTGTTCTATGAAAGTTTGTTGCATGAGCATAAAATTAACGGAATGCAGCAGTCAATATATTGAAGGCAAGTTATTTAGATATATCATCGTTGCGCATATATGCGCAACGATGATATGGGCAGATGATTGAGTGGCAGATAGTTGAATGCCGACGGAGGTTATAAAAAGAGTACAAGAGATGGGAGCGAAAAGAGACTTGAGCAGATAGAAGAAGCTTCAAGAGAAATGACTATATTTGCAGAAACACTAAAACCTGAAACAATGAACAGAAGAACACTCGTCGCCATCATGGCCTCACTTGCTATGGCCGCATGTGACAATGATATGACTTTGCTTTCCCCTGACAGCAACATCGGAACGTCGGTTTCGATAGATGAAAACGGTACTCCCCATTACCAGCTGACAGCATATGGTCAGGAAATAATCGGCACTTCAGCCATGGGTCTTGCAGCTCTGGAAGCAAACCTTGGTTCTGGATTCGAGGTAATAAAGGTGCAGCGCGGCAAAGCAGACATGGAATGGACACAGCCATGGGGTGAAAACAAGCAGATGAGGGACCGCCACAATGAGATGGCAGTTGTGATGAAGAATGACGAAGGCGTTGAGCTTACCGCAAGGTTCAGGGCATTTGACGACGGTATCGGATTCCGCTATGAATATGCGGCACCTGTCGACTCACTTACCATTGTCGGCGACAACACATATTTCAACTTTGCCCAGGACGGCACAAGCTGGACCATTGGAAGCTATTTCTCCGGATATGAGCTGCCATACCGCGAACAGGCCATCAGCGCTACAGAAAATGCCAACACACCTTTCACTTTCCAGATGGGACAGGTCTACGGAAGCATCCATGAAGCCGCGCTTTATGATTTCCCGGAAATGAACCTCTACCGTCAGGACAGCCTTGACTTCAAGAGCGAACTCGCCCCACGCCCTGACGGAACCCTCGCAAGGACAGGAGGAAAGTTCGTGACACCATGGAAGACAATCCAGATCGCACGCGATGCCGTAGGCCTTATAAACTCTTCGCTGATCCTCAACCTCAACGAGCCATGTGCCATTGAAGATGTCTCATGGATACGCCCGCAGAAATATGTAGGAGTATGGTGGGGAATGCATCTTGGCACGCAGGTATGGACAATGGGACCACGCCACGGAGCCACTACGGAAAACGCATTGAGGCATATTGACTTTGCGGCTGCCAACAATATCGGAGGAGTCCTCTTCGAAGGATGGAACAAAGGATGGGAGAACTGGGGAGGAAGCCAGCACTTCGACTACTGCGAGCCTTACGAGGACTTCGACCTCGACAGGATAGCTGCATATGCTGCGGAAAAGGGAGTCTCCCTCTGGATGCATAACGAGACAGGAGGAAGCATATTCGAATATGAGGCAATCCTTGACAAGGCATTCTCTAAATATCAGAGCCTCGGGGTACATTACCTCAAGACAGGATATGCGGGAGGAATGCCTGACGGCATAAGGCATCATTCACAGAGGGCAGTGCAGCACTATCAGAAGGTTGTTGAGAAGGCCGCCGAATATCAGATAGCCATCGACGCCCATGAGCCTATCAAGGAGACAGGAATACGACGTACATGGCCTAACATGATGACCCGTGAAGGAGCCAGAGGAATGGAATGGAACGCATGGAGCGAAGGAAACAGCGCGGAATATCAGTGCATCCTTCCGTTCGTACGCCTTCTTGGTGGACCTATGGACTACACGCCGGGAGTGTTCGACATCTATTACAAGACAGCCTGCGCTACACCTGGAAGAGAGGCATGGAACGGAGACAACTCAAAGACATACATCAAGACAACCCTCGCACGCCAGATCGCAAACTGGGTACTCATCTACTCCCCTCTCCAGATGGCATGCGACCTTATCGAGAATTATGAGGGACATCCTGCCTTCCAGTTCTTCCGCGACTTTGATCCTGACTGCGACTGGTCAGAGGCACTTGCCGGAGAGATCGGCGACTATCTTGTCATAGCACGCCGCGCAGGAGACAGATACTTCCTCGGAGCTGGTACGAATTCAGAAGCCCGCACAATATCCGTAGCTCTCGACTTCCTTGAGCCTGGAGTAACATATGATGCGGCAATCTATGCAGATGACCTCGACGCCCCTGTGATCACCCAGCCGGACGGAAGCCAGGCAGCCGACAAGACATGCTACAGGATCGAGCACAGAAAGGTGACATCAGCTGACACTTTGGAAATCGCGATGGCAGCTGACGGTGGCCAGGCAGTATCTTTCATTCCGGTCCTGCAGTAACCGACACCTGAACCCGTTTCCAATCAACTTTTACAAAAACGGTTTCATGCGATTTTGCATGAAACCGTTTTTGTTTATTGATAAAAAACACTACCTTTATTCGATTTTAGAAAAACACAAATTTAACCATATATGGAAAGAATCATCGAGTGCGTGCCTAACTTCAGTGAAGGCCGCAACATGGAAGTCATTGAATCGATTGTCAATGCAATTGAGAAATCAGGAGGAGTAAAGGTATTGGATGTCGATCCGGGCGAAGCCACAAACCGTACGGTAGTCACTTTCGTCGGAAGTCCGGAGGCAGTGGTGGAAGCCGCCTTCCAGGGAGTAAAGAAGGCCGGAGAACTCATTGACATGCGTCAGCATCACGGAGCCCACCCTCGTTCAGGCGCTACCGATGTTCTTCCGCTCATACCTATTTCAGGCATCACCCTCGAGGAATGCGCCCAGCTTGCAAGGGCACTTGCAGAAAGGATCTACAACGAGCTTGAGATCCCTTGCTACTGTTATGAGGCAGCGGCACAGAAGCCGGAGCGAAAGAATCTGGCTGTATGCCGTGCCGGCGAATACGAGGCCCTTCCAGAAAAGATGGGAGACCCTGACAGACAGCCTGACTTCGGTCCGGGAACATATACCGAAAGGGCAGCACAGGCTGGAGCCACCAATGTCGGAGCACGCGACTTCCTCATCGCCGTGAACTACAACCTCAACACCACATCGACAAGAAGAGCCAACGCGATAGCATTCGATGTCCGCGAGAAAGGCCGTCCGAAGAGAGAAGGCAACCCTATCACAGGAAAGATCGTAAAGGACGAGAACGGAAAGACAGTAATGATCCCAGGCACACTCAAGGGATGCAAAGCCATTGGCTGGTTCATAGACGAGTACGGTATCGCCCAGGTGTCAATGAACATCACAGACATCAACACTACACCGCTCCATATAGCATTTGACGAAGTATGCCGCGCGGCACAGGCACGAGGCCTTCGCGTGACAGGTACCGAAATCGTGGGACTTGTCCCTAAACGCACCCTCATCGAGGCCGGAAGGTACTTCCTCGAGAAGCAGCAGCGTTCTACAGGTATCTCTGAAGACGAGATAATGAAGATCGCAGTGAAATCAATGGGCCTTGACGACCTCAAGCCTTTCAATCCGAAGGAAAAGGTCGTGGAGTTCCTTATCGAAGACGAAAAGGAGGCTGCTGCAAGAGAGAGACTTGTCAGAATGACCTGCAAGGGCTTTGCATATGAAACAGCATCGGAGTCACCTGCTCCGGGAGGCGGATCGATTTCAGCATACATGGGTGCACTTGGAGCCGCCCTCGGAACAATGGTGGCGAACCTCTCTTCACACAAGGCAGGCTGGGATGCGCGCTGGAAGGAATTCTCTGACTGGGCAGACAAGGGCCAGGCCGTTATGAACAGGCTTCTTGCACTTGTCGACGAAGACACCGCAGCATTCGACAGGATCATGGCTGCCATAGGCATGCCGAAGGGATCTGAAGAGGAAAAGGCGGCACGTGCAGCTGCACTCGAAGCAGCCACGCTGTATGCAACGGAAGTGCCTCTCAAGACCATGAAGACATCATACGAAGTCTTTGACATTGTACGCGCAATGGCTTCCGAAGGCAATCCTAATTCAGTTTCCGATGCAGGAGTAGGCGCACTCGCAGCACGCAGCGCAGTCCTTGGAGCACAGCTCAATGTCCGCATCAATGCAGCAGGACTTGCAGACCGCGAAGCAGCTGAAAGGCTCTGTGCCGAAGCGGAAAAGATCGCAGCGGCAGCAATCGCGGCAGAGGCAGAGATCCTGGCCATCGTCAACGGAAAGATTTAAGACATACCTAAACAACTCGCATTTTCATGAAAATCATAAAGATCGGACGCGACGAATCCAATGACTATATCGTCGACCACTGCTCCGCAAGCCGTTTCCATTCGGAAATCCGCATTGACGACTTCGGCACTGCAGTATATGTCGACCACAGCACCAACGGCACTCATATAAACGGGATAATGGTGCATAACAGTCAGTATAACCTGACAGGTACAGAGAAGATCTGCATAGCCAGAGAAGTGGAGATCAACGTTCAGGATCTGATAAGAAAGCACGGAGGCAGGGACATGTCTACCGTAATCATGCCAGTCAACGCCCATACACCTGCTCCGGAAAGCAGCAGAAGCAACGGCTCCGGCAGCTTCAATGCCAATCCTGCAATGGGATTCGGAAAGACCCTCGGACATTTCTTCAAGCACTATGCGGACTTTTCAGGCCGTGCACGCCGCAGCGAATACTGGTACATGGTACTCTGGAACATGATATTCGGTATCGTGCCATTCGTCAACATATTATGGTGGCTGGCCACTCTCATACCGTTCCTCGCACTGGCTGTAAGAAGATTGCACGATGTGGGAAGAAGCGGCGCATGGATCCTGATCAACCTCATACCTGTTGTCGGCCCTGTCCTCATGCTTATCTGGCTGCTGACAGATTCGGAGCCGGGCGCGAACAGATGGGGCAACAGTCCAAAGTACAGTAAATAAAAACCAGACAACTGAATATGAACTATTTCCACGAAGATATACTGGCAGGCATTCCGGCTGTGCTTCCGGAGCCCAAGCCATATGACACAACCGTCAACCATGCTCCAAAAAGGAAGGAGATCCTGAGCGCAGAAGAAAAGGTTCTCGCCATCAGGAACGCATTGAGATATTTCCCTAAGGAGAACCATGCAGTCCTCGCAGAGGAATTCGCACAGGAGCTTAAGGAATACGGACGCATCTACATGTACCGTTTCCGCCCGGACTACGAAATGTACGCGCGTCCTATCGACGAATATCCAGCAAAATCAAAGCAGGCCGCAGCAATCATGGCCATGATCCAGAACAATCTGGACTACCGTGTGGCGCAGCATCCTCATGAGCTCATCACCTACGGAGGCAACGGCGCAGTGTTCCAGAACTGGGCACAGTACCGCCTTGTGATGCAATATCTCGCGACCATGACAGACGAGCAGACACTCGTCATGTACTCCGGACATCCTCTCGGACTTTTCCCAAGCCACAAGGATGCACCACGCGTGATCGTAACCAACGGAATGGTCATCCCGAACTACTCGAAGCCAGACCACTGGGAGAAATTCAACGCCCTCGGAGTGTCACAGTACGGACAGATGACAGCCGGTTCATACATGTACATCGGCCCGCAGGGAATCGTGCACGGCACCACAATCACGGTGATGAACGCTGCCCGCAAGCAGCTCAAGGCCAGAGGCATTGCAGGTACTGAAGAGAACATGAAGGGCATGCTCTTCGTGACAGCCGGACTCGGAGGAATGTCAGGCGCACAGCCGAAGGCCGGTGTGATTTCAGGAGTGGTCAGCGTTTGTGCGGAAGTAAATCCTCATGCCGCTCACAAGAGACACAGCCAGGGCTGGGTGGATGAGATCCATGACGACCTCGACCAGCTTATCCCTCGCATCCGCAAAGCTGTGGAAGACAAGGAAGTGGTATCGATAGCATATCAGGGAAATGTCGTGGACCTTTGGGAAAGACTTGCTGACGAAAACATCAATGTCGACCTCGGTTCCGACCAGACATCACTCCACAACCCTTGGGCAGGAGGATACTACCCTGTAGGATACAGCTATGAAGAGTCCAACAGGATGATGGCCGAAGAGCCTGAAAGATTCAAGGAGTGCGTGCAGGAATCTCTCCGCAGACATGCAGCTGCCGTCAACCGTCTTGCTGACAAGGGCATGTATTTCTTCGACTATGGCAACGCCTTCCTTCTTGAAGCCTCACGTGCAGGTGCAGACGTGGTCAAGGAAGACGGAAAATTCCGCTACCCTTCATATGTACAGGATATCATGGGACCACTCTTCTTCGACTACGGTTTCGGTCCGTTCCGTTGGGTCTGCATGTCCGAAGATCCTGAAGACCTCGCAAAGTCTGATGCTCTTGCAGCCAAGGTACTGCGCGAAATCATGACAGAGGCTCCGGAGGAGATCCAGGGCCAGATGATGGACAACATCCGTTGGATCGAAGAAGCGGGAAAGAACAATCTCGTAGTAGGTTCGCAGGCCCGCATCCTTTATGCTGACTGCGAAGGACGCACAAAGATCGCCCTTGCTTTCAACGAGGCCATCAGAAACGGCGAGATCACAGCACCGATAGTACTCGGCCGCGACCACCATGATGTATCGGGAACAGACTCGCCTTTCCGCGAGACATCCAACATATATGACGGATCGCAGTTCTGCGCCGACATGGCGGTGCACAATGTCATCGGAGACGGATTCCGCGGAGCCACATGGGTATCCATCCATAACGGCGGCGGAGTCGGCTGGGGTGAGGTGATGAACGGAGGATTCGGAATGGTAATCGACGGATCTGAAGATTCAGACAGGCATATCCGCGAAATGCTCCTCTGGGACGTAAACAACGGCATCGCACGCCGCAGCTGGGCACGCAACGAAGGAGCAATGCACGCCATCCAGCGCGAGATGGAGCGCACTCCAGGCCTGAAGGTGACCCTCCCTAACATCGCAGACGAAGAAATGATCAGAAATGTTTTAGGATAATGACACATACAATTTCAAACAAGCACCTGACCATTGAAAAGGTCAGCGAAATCATCAAGAACGGCCTCAAGCTTGAGCTCAGCAAGGAGTCCGAGGCTGCAATCATCAAGTGCCGCAAGTTCCTCGACAGCAAGATGGAGGACATCGGCCGTCCGGTATACGGCGTGACCACAGGCTTCGGATCACTCTGCAACATCACTATTCCTGCAGAAGATCTCTCACAGCTTCAGCACAACCTCGTAATGTCACATGCATGCGGTATCGGAGAGACTGTACGTCCGGAGATCGTCAAGCTCATGCTTCTTCTCAAGGTCCAGTCGCTCTCATACGGATATTCAGGAGTGCAGCTTGTCACAGTGCAGCGCCTGATGGACATGTTCAACAATGACATCCTTCCGGTCGTATATCAGCAGGGATCCCTCGGCGCTTCAGGCGACCTCGCTCCCCTCGCCCACCTCTGCCTCCCGCTCATAGGCCTCGGCGAGGTATATTACAAGGGCGAAATCCGCCAGTCGGCTGACCTTTGGAAGGAAATGGGTTGGGAGCCGATCAGACTTCAGTCAAAGGAAGGTCTTGCGCTTCTCAACGGAACACAGTTCATGAGTGCGAATGCAGTCTGGTCACTCATCCAGGCTGAAAGACTTTCGGACTGGGCCGACAAGATCGGAGCGATGTCACTCGAGGCATACGACGGCCGCATAGAGCCATTCTATCCGCAGGTTCATGAGGTACGTGCCCACAAAGGCCAGATAGAGACAGCAGCACGCTTCCGCGAGCTTCTCGAAGGCAGTGAGATCATCAAGCAGAAGAAGGTGCATGTACAGGATCCTTATTCATTCCGCTGCATCCCGCAGGTTCACGGAGCATCGAAGGACACCATCAGATATGTCAAGAGCGTGATCGAGACAGAAATCAACAGCGCGACAGACAACCCTACAGTCTTCCCTGACGAGGATCTGATCATCTCTGCCGGCAATTTCCACGGACAGCCTATCGCCATCCCTATGGATATGCTCACCCTCGCGCTTTCAGAGCTCGCAAACATCTCCGAAAGACGAATCTACAAGCTCATTTCAGGCCAGAGAGGTCTTCCTAACTTCCTCGTGGCAAAACCAGGTCTGAACAGCGGATTCATGATCCCGCAGTACACAGCTGCGTCTATCGTAAGCCAGAGCAAGGGCCTCTGCATGCCGGCATCAGCAGACTCAATCCCTTCATCACAGGGTCAGGAAGACCATGTGAGCATGGGAGCTAACGCAGCGACAAAGCTTGTCAGAGTGGTAGAGAACACAGAGCGCGTACTCGCAATCGAGCTTTTCAACGCAGCGCAGGCACTGGAATTCCGCCGTCCTCTCCGCTCGTCATGGGAAATCGAAAAGATCTATGCGCATTATCGCAAGGTCGTTCCGTTCATCGACGACGACACCTATATGCATCCGCTTATAGAGAAGTCTGTTGAATTCATCAGATAGTTTAAATTTCGGTTGTACTGATATTCCGGAGACCCCCGTCTGCCTGCGGCAGACACCCCCTAGCCGGGGGTGGCATGTCTCCTACATATCTGTACAACCGAAATTTGGGAAATGATAAATAACAGAACAAATGAAGACAATAATATATAATATCGGAACGCTTGCGGGAATACTGCCGGAGGGAGTGCTGAAGTTGGAAGGCGCCGAGATGAATCATGTGGAGTGCATAGAAAATGCATACCTCGTGATTGAAGACGGTATAATCACCGAATTCGGCAGCGAAGATGAAAGCATTATCAAAACCCAAGACTCCGTAAAGACCGGAACCGAATATATCGATGCTAAAGGAGGATTTGTACTCCCATGTTTCTGTGACAGTCATACTCATATCGTATATGCCGGCTGTCGCGACGGAGAGTTCAGAGACAAGATAGCAGGATTGAGCTATGAGGAGATTGCGGCACGCGGCGGCGGAATCCTCAACAGTGCAGACCTACTCCACGAGACATCGGAAGACGAACTCTACCGCCAGGCAATGGTACGCGTGAATGAAATCATGGCCATGGGAACCGGTGCTGTAGAGATCAAGAGCGGATATGGTCTCACTGTGGAAGACGAACTTAAGATGCTACGTGTAATCCGCAGGATAAAGGAGACATGTCCGATCACTGTAAAGGCCAATTTCCTCGGTGCACACGCTGTGGGACGCGCATACAAGGGCCGTCAGGGGGAATATGTAGACCTCATATGTGACGAAATGCTCCCGAAAGTCGCAGAAGAGGGCCTTGCAGACTATGTAGACGTGTTCTGCGACAAAGGATTCTTCACAGTGGAGGAAACCGCCAAAATCCTCAAGAAAGCTGCAGAATACGGCATCCGCCCCAAGATCCATGCAAACGAACTCGAGGTTTCAGGAGGCGTACAGGTAGGAGTGGAATATGACGCACTCTCTGTGGACCATCTTGAAAAGACAACAGAAGCGGAAATCGAAGCATTGAGAGGCAGCAACACAATGCCTACCATGCTCCCGGGCTGTTCGTTCTTCCTCGGAATCCCATACGGAAACGCAAAAGGTTACATCGAAGCCGGTCTTCCTGTTGCCCTCGCATCTGACTACAATCCAGGCTCAAGTCCGAGCGGAAACATGCGTTTCGTGATGGCACTGGGCTGTATAAGGATGAGACTCACACCCGAGCAGTCATTCAATGCCTGCACGATAAACTCTGCATACGCAATGGGAGTCAGCGACATCCTCGGTTCCATAACGGTGGGAAAGAAAGCAAATGTGATCATAACGAAACCTGTTCCGTCCCTCGCATTCATCCCATACAGTCATCAGACTCCGATAATCGAAAGAGTCCTTATCCCATAGACAGGCCCGGGCCTACCATTTCGAGAAGGCTGCATCGCTGCTTATGGCCTTCGCACGCTCGATCTTGTCTGCCTTGATGTACTTCTTCAGCATTGCAATGCTGCTGTGACCTGTGACTGCACAGATATTGAACGCATCCATTCCGGCAAGATACATCAGGGTAGCAGCGGTCCTTCGGGCCGTATGAGTCTGAATCAATTCATACTTCGGGTGGGTTGCCAGAACGGAAACCCCACCCGAAGTTGTTTCTATAGTGACAGGCGTATCGATACCGGCCACCTTCGCCACTTCCTTGATGCAGATGTTGATCATCTTGTCATTGATACGAGGCAGACGGTAGTCATACTTCTGCAGAATCTGCTTCAGTTCCTCCCTTGCAGGTATCGTGACCCAGACCCCGGTCTTCTTCTGACGCAGATTTATGATTATGCTCCTGTCATCGTTCCAGATTATGTTCTCGGCACCTATGCTGTTGTAATCCGAAACACGCTGGGCGGTATAGACTCCCACCATGAAGATATCCCTTGCGATCTCATGATTCTTTGACAAGTGGGATATATCAGCCTGCACAAGAGAGATGAGTTCCTCCCTTGTCAGATACACAGTATCCACATCCTTCCTTTTGGCCCTGAACTGACTGGCGAGACATTTACGGTTATTGTGGTAGCCTTCAGTCTCTGCAGACGAAAGAATCGTGACCAAGGTATTAAGACACTTGGCTGCAGTGTTGACATTATAGTGCCTGTCATTGTACAGATAATCAATGAACCGTGTACGGAAATCATAATCTATATCATCAAAATCATAACATCTGTCCGTCTTGGCCTGAAAATCGGTCACAAGGTTTCTGACAACACGTATAGACTTGATGGTTCCGGCCGAAAAGTTCAGGCCTTTCCTGGTCTTTCGCTTTCCGGCCTCGGCCTGTTCCAGATAAAGATTGACATACGCGTCAAGAGACACAGCAGGAAGATCTTTCGGCAGATAGTCCCTGTATACTATCTCATAAACTATCTGCCTGACCTGATCGGCCGTGACACCTTTTCCGCTTACAATCCTTTCATCAATCGTAAGACGTATCTGCTCGATCTTACGAAATGTCTCCCGCCCTTCCTCCGAACAGATGTAATCTCGGAAAGAATGACTGTTTCTGGAAAGGTTCCATATGCACACAGGGACTTTCAGATGAGTGGACTGTCTGATATTTATCCCAAGAACAGTGGACTGCACCCTTAAGCATACAGGTGCATATCCGCTTTTCTTCTTCGTACGCAAGAAGAAAGTCGTTGCCATAAAGTTTCATATTTAAGTTAGGGTTCAGACCCTAAATTTAACACTTTTTTTAAAATGCGGAGTACTATATAAGTACCATTGACAATCTTCCTGTATATATAGGCCCTATACCCCACAGCAACAGCAGATTACGACCTCTGTTCCTCTATCACCTGCCATCAGTTTTATATTTCCAAAGTACCTTTTAAGTACCACTTTTTGTACATATATCACATATACAGGTCTATATAGTCATTTTTTATTGTGTGCGGGGCACTCCGCCATACCAGGGCCGGAATTTGATATCCAGGATGGTTCCTACATAGGTTTCTATACCGATGTAATGCTTACCAAAGGTACATTAATTTCTGGAGAAACACTACCGTCAGATACTGATCATGCTCAAAATAGTACAAAATCTGCAATCAGCGGTCTGGATGACCTGCTCGGTGACGGTTTTGTAGTATGGGCCCAGTGGACCAAAGACCCTGAAGACAATGCACAGTTCACCGGAGAATACAGCAGTGGAAGTACGGACCTTGTATTTGGCCAGAATGGTACGAAAGTCTATTACCCAGACTGGAACTACAGCCCTAGAAGATTCTGGCATCGAGGCAGTTATGTCTTTGCCGCCGCACTCCCGGCTTCCTTCTTCAATGCATCACATGCAAAGACCGAAGACGAACTCGAAGGGCAGGCCATCAGCGGAGTCTTTTCTGGTAATTCCTTGACACTGAACTTCGGCAAGGACTCCGAAGGTAATGACCTTGGACTGGACTTAGCTGAAAGTCAGGCTGACCTGATGTTTGCTCTTGATGAGGTCGACAATAGGAAAGAGGACGCGACCGAGCTGACAACAGGAGTGGATATAGATTTTCAGCAGCACCAGTTCGTGCAGATTGTTATCCAGGCTGCATCCGCAGACGAAAATGCGGACATTGTTATAGAGGAGGTTACCTTCTATGGCAATCATAGGGCTACTGCAGGACCGATGACTGTATATTTTGAGGAGGAGGGAATACGAACCGATTACGAGTTGGATGCTACAACAATTACAGATTCCGAAAATCCATATATTGTTGTTTCTGATATTGCCACCAGAGTTCCGAAAGCGGTTCCTGATTCCGATGGGAATTTGCAGTATACTTATGATGACATAGTTTCCGGTCTTCTTGTCTTCCCAGAGGAGTGTCAAATGTCATTAATAGTCAGATACAGATCCGCTATGGGAGATGATGTTTCTGAAATCCAGGTTGAAGGAACTGTCACTACACCTGATCTTGTGACCTGGGTCGCCGGACAGAAGTATGTCTATAAGCTGCTTATATCGGGACAACGCGTAGACATTGTCAGTTCCGGCATAATGGACTGGAATGAACTTGATATAAACCACGATTTCAATTAGTCCAGTAGCATGAAGAATAAATTGAAATATATATTAG
>JAFYLU010000111.1 GCA_017550025.1 Bacteroidales bacterium
AATTTCAATATATTCAACACCCACGTCATTTCCTACAACAAGGATATGCTCGACAAATACTCCGATACTCTTGAAGAGTCGATCTCTCTTCATTGTATAAATGTTCTTATATTTCCAGTCTGTCCTGACACTTATAATTCCATAAGGAATTAACGCTTCTCGATAAATTGTATTTTTCTCGGTACTTGCTTCTTGTACAGTAATCAGTCTTTTCAATGAACTTGCATTATCCTCTTTCAAGGACCCGTTTTTCGAACGGGGCTGCAAAGGTACGCATTTTTTTCAAACCTGCAAGCGTTTCAGAAAAAATTTTTAAGTTTTTTTCGGAAGCCGCTCCGGAGAGAGCAATGCGACAGTCTTGTCAAGAACTCACAGCCATCCGTTTCTCAAATGGGAGTGCAAAGGTACGACTTATATTTTAATTTGCAATACCCTGACGGCTTATTTTTAGATAAAACAACTCCCGAAAACTCGCAACATATTGAGTTCTCGGGAGTTAAGTTATTGTTACAATTTTGTTAAACTGTTAGAAGTTGTATTTAACCATCAAATTTACTCTATGATTGCCCACCCAATGAAGTCCATCAGTAGCCAGACCATGTGAATTCAAATACTTGACGCCTTCCTCGTCAGTGATATATTTTCCATACTGAACAGATGTCCACTGGTACTCAAGACCGATATTCATCTTCCCTATATTATATACAACCTGAGGATTGATTCTATAAATCTGGTTGATGTTAGAGAATCCATTGCCGCAATAGTAAACATCTGATGCAGGAATTCTTGATGAATCCAACGGATCCGCAAAACCAAGAGCTTTCATATATCCGAGCAAAAGAACACCCTGCCATTTCTTTCCATAAATCATCGAAAGCCATGTTGACGAACTACGGAGCGAAGCATAGTTCCAGCTTCCATCGGCATTCTCTCCAACCT
The DNA here is from genome assembly GCA_017550025.1 of Bacteroidales bacterium. Classification (GTDB taxonomy): domain Bacteria; phylum Bacteroidota; class Bacteroidia; order Bacteroidales; family UBA932; genus Cryptobacteroides. The sequence continues at coordinate 940 of JAFYLU010000111.1, forward strand.
TTGCATATCCGCTCATGAGATTGAGATGCTCACCGCTCTCGCCCCATGTACTCTTTGCCTTAAGCGCAAATTTCTTGTATGTGTACTGAGCATAGGCATAATAGAGCATAGAAGTCTTGCGGTCTGACACTCTCACTTTTGCGCCATCAACAGAACCTAACACTCTTGGCTTGATGCTAAGAAGGTCTGCGCCAAGTCTAACCAATGCACCTTTATTCTTATATGTAACGGCAGCATACATTTCTGGCGTCATTCCGTACTTCATATATATAGCGGAACCGCCTACAGGACCCTGCGAGTTGTACTGCATCTGCCATAATGCCGATGCTGAAACCACCCAATTCTGTCCAAGGTTTGCATCCATAGTTATCTGAGGAGTTCTGGAGAACGGTCCGAAAGGCGCTGCCACCTCAAGACTGAAGACATGAGGGAAGTCCGCACCCATAGGATGCCATGCCTGTCCCATCTTCAATGCAACAGAGGCCTTCTGATCTCCAGCAAGCGGAAGATCCTTCCATGTCACTGTAGCATAGGCCTGACGAAGACGGGCTGTCGCTGTTCCAGAAATATTGGTGTTTCCTGGGAAATAGTTAGCAATATTAGGCTGCTTTGTCTTGTCCACCGCAGAAAGTCCAGCATAGAAATCGCCCTCGATCTTAGCTCCGAAAGATACATTACCTATATTATATCCTGTAACGTCAACACCAAGACGTGATGTCAAGGCAAGAGCAGTGAAAGATGGAGTGGCATTGAGATCTTCTCCGTTCACCATATTGACATCCTTAGGCATATAGTAGAACAAGTCACCTGTTCCAGACACGCTTTCACGCGAATCGAAAGCGAAATAGTTTCTCACAAAACCGTAAAGCTTGAAATTATTCTTCGGCTCTGCCTTCTGTTCTTTATCGGCAGCAGACATATTCAGAGCGCAGAAAGAGAGAAGCGCCACTGAAAGGATTTTAGATAAAATTTTCATCGTATAAAGTAAGTTATAGTCTACAATTCAAATGGGCCGCCCTGAAGCGACCCACAAATATAGTATATTTTTCAATATTAGAAGCCTATGAATATAAGCATGAGGTAACCGAGAACTAGTCCGACAACTCCCATGATAATACCGACTGTCGCCATCTGCTTTGTTGTAATCATACCTGTGGAGTGTGCGAGGGCATTCGGAGGTGTACTTACAGGGAGACACATTGCAAGAGATGCACAGATTGCTACACCGATAATCATTGCCGGTACTCCACCAAGAGCGTCGAAGCCTTCGCTGCCTGCCATCGCCTTACCTACAATGACCAAGATAGGCACCACAAGATTGGCAGAAGCTGAATTCGAAATGAAATTTGAAAGGAAATAACAGATAAGACCGCCCACAAGCATTACAACAAGAGCATTCCAGCTTGCGAAAGGTATTGTCTTGATAAGCGTAGATGCAAGACCTGTCTGGTTAAGAGCAGTACCGAGGGCAAAACCTCCGGCAACCATCCAGAGAACAGCCCAATTGATATGCTCAAGGTGACGAGCCTTAAGAATGCCGGTAGCAGAGAAGACTGCAAACGGAATCATAGCCACGATGTTTGAATTGATCTTGAAGAGTCCTTCGAACACCCACAAGAAAATTGTGAGAGCGAATGTCACCCATACAACATATTTCTGGAAAGGAGTTGCCTTGACCGGAGCACCTTCAATCTTGAGCTCAATCTTCTTCGCCTTGAACGGAAACATCTTCTGAAGAATGATCCATGCAATAAAGAGCATAATGAGCACATATGGTACCATCCTCAACATCCAGCCTACGAAGGTGACGCCATAACCGGCCTCTTCAAGCGCGCCGAGGGCGATTGCATTAGGAGGAGTACCGATAGGAGTACCCATTCCACCAATGTTTGCAGCAATCGGAATTGCCAAAGCAAGCGAAATACGTCCGCCACCATCCTTTGGGAGTGTCGCAAGAACCGGGGTAAGGAATGTGAGCATCATCGCAGCTGTCGCTGTGTTACTCATGAACATCGAGAAACTACCGATCACAAGAAGAACACCAAGAAGCACATATTTCGGATTAGTACCGAACGGCTTGAGCATAATCCTGGCGAGCTGCACGTCAAGTCCGACCTTGGTAGCTGCAAAAGCGAGCACGAAACCGCCGAGGAAGAGCATGATTATAGGATCTGCAAAGGCAGCCATGACATCCTTATAGTTTGTCAGGGAACCGATATTGTCTCCGGAGATAAGGAAACCGAGTCCTTTGTTGGAAGTCGTAAGAAGAATTGATACGATGGCGACAACAGAAGTTGTCCATGTAGGGATGACTTCAAGTATCCACATCATGGCCGTGAATACAAAGATTGCTATAACCCTCTGCTGGGTCAGTGTGAAGATCGGCTCTAATGTATCAGGATTGACTCCAAAGAAAGATGTAGGCACTAAAGCCAGAAAGAATGTGAATACGCATACCACAAGAAAAGAAAGGCAGCGTTTAAGATTCATCGGATGACCTAAAAAACTGAAATAGGACATAACTTGTGTTTTTGTTATTAGATTAGTGTGGGCATTAATTATGTGAGTGTAAAGTTGGATATTTTATTTATAAAAAACAAGAGGGCAGCCGCTGACGGCTGCCCTTCCTGATATCATTAAGGTCTTTATTAACCGAAGAATCCTGATGAACCAAGAACGATGAGCATTACATAGCCAAGTACAAGGCCAAGTACACCCATGATAAGACCTGTCTTTACCATTTCTTTCTGCTCGATCATACCGGTAGAAGCTGCAATTGCATTCGGCGGAGTAGAGATCGGAAGCACCATACCGAGTGACGAACCGATTGCCACACCAACGAGAAGAGTCGAAACACCACCGAGAGGTGCAAGGTTGCCTGCAACGCTGGCTCCGACAACTGCAAGGATCGGCACGAGAAGTGACGCTGTCGCAGTATGTGAAATGAAGTTGGCCATCGCGTAGCAGATAAGACCTGATCCGATAACCATCACGAGAGCTGGCCATGAACCGAATGGGATTGCATTGATAAGGGTCTGCGCAAGACCTGTCTCCTGAAGACCTACACCGAGGGCGAAACCACCGGCAACCATCCAGAGAACAGACCAGCTGATCTCCTCAAGGTCACGTTTGGTAAGGACACCAATGATTGCACATACACCTACAGGAAGCATAGCGACCACATTTGCATTGACACCTGTCTTCTTGTCAAGAACCCAGAGAAGAACTGTGCAGATAAATGTCACATATACAGCTATAGATCTCCAGTCCTTCTTAAGCTCACCCTGGATATTGAGGTTGATTTCCTTTGCCTTGAATGGGAAGAGCTTCAGGAGCATGAACCATGCAATAAAAAGAAGGAGAAGAGTGAAAGGAATCATGAAGAGCATCCACTGACCGAATCCGATGCTGATGCCGATTTCCTCCATATACTTGAGGGCGATTGCATTCGGCGGAGTACCGATAGGAGTACCCATACCTCCGACATTGGCTGCGATAGGAATAGCAAGAGCAAGGGCTGTCTTTCCCTTTCCGTCAGCAGGAAGAGCCTTGAGGACAGGACCGAGGAAAGTAAGCATCATCGCTGCAGTCGCAGTGTTACTCAAGAACATAGAGAACACACCTGTAACCATGAGGAAGCCCAGAAGCACCCACTTTGGATTCTTACCGAAAGGCTTGAGCATCACACGAGCAAGGAAAAGGTCAAGACCTGTCTTCGATGCAGCGATAGCAAGCACGAAACCTCCGATGAAGAGCATGATGATAGGGTCTGCAAAGCAGTGGAGCAGAGACTTGTAGCTTGTCTGTGCACCCAAAGCTTCAGGAGCTGCGTTCTCAAAGAACACCAGGCTGCTGTTTGAAGTCGTGAACAGCAGGAGAACAACAACCATCACCGAAGTGGTCCAGGCAGGTACGGCCTCAAAGAGCCACATAAGGATGGCGAAAAGGAAGATAGCGAGTGTACGCTTCTGGATGATGGTCATGCCATCGATCCAGCTCTCAACCGGAAGACACCATACTACAAGGGCTGCAACCACCGCAATGATAAGGCGGATTGCTCTTGATACTGTCTTGTCATCTACTCTGTGAGCCTTCTTCCACTCGTGATAAGACTCTACGAGATGATAACCGTGGAAAATTTTAAACATAACTTGATATTTTTAGTTTGACTTTTGGTCAGTTCTGAAAAACGGGCGCAAAGTTAGTCTTTTTTATGAGAATGCAATCAAATAAATATTAAAAGTCATCCCCGGTCAATACCGAAGATGACTTTTATAATGATATCCCTTGACATACCCTGGATACTATCAGGTCAGTCAAGAATCCGAGATTAGATAATTCCCTGCTCGAGCATAGCCTGCGCCACCTTCATGAAGCCGGCGATATTAGCTCCCTTGACATAGTTGATATAACCGTCAGGCTGTGTTCCGTACTTCACGCAAGCCTCGTGGATATTCGACATGATAGCGTGGAGTTTCTCGTCTACCTCCGCTGGAGACCAGCTGATATGCATTGCGTTCTGTGTCATTTCAAGACCTGAAGTTGCAACACCACCGGCGTTTACAGCCTTACCAGGAGCGAACATGATGCCAGCCTTCTGGAATGCTGCGATAGCCTCCGGAGTACATCCCATGTTAGAAACCTCGGCAGCAAGCCATGTACCGTTAGCGAGGAGTTCCTCCGCATCAGCACCTGTAAGCTCGTTCTGGAATGCACAAGGCATTGCGATGTCACACTTGATGCTCCAAGCCTTCTTACCAGGATAGAATGTAGCTGAAGGGAACTTTTCTGCAAATGGAGCGACAACATCATTGTTAGAAGCGCGAAGCTCAAGCATATAAGCAATCTTCTCATCGTTCATTCCTTCCGGATCATATATAGCTCCGTCCGGTCCCGAAATAGCGACAACCTTTGCACCAAGTTCTGTAGCCTTTGTTGCAGCTCCCCAAGCCACATTACCGAAGCCCGAGAGAGCGACAGTCTTGTCCTTGATATCCTTTCCTGCCATCTGAAGCATATGCTGGACAAAATATACAGCACCGAAACCGGTTGCCTCCGGACGGAGGATAGAACCACCCCATGTAAGACCCTTACCAGTGAGGACACCTGTATTGTACTGCTGTGCAAGCTTCTTGTACATACCGTACATGAAACCGATCTCACGTCCGCCAACTCCGATATCACCTGCAGGCACGTCCTGATCAGGACCGATCACCTTCCAAAGCTCAAGCATGAAAGCCTGGCAGAAACGCATGATCTCGGCATCTGACTTTCCGCGTGGGTTGAAATCTGATCCACCCTTTCCGCCACCCATAGGGAGAGTTGTAAGGGCATTCTTGAATGTCTGCTCGAATCCGAGGAACTTGAGGATAGAAGGATTTACAGAAGGATGGAAACGGATACCTCCCTTGTATGGTCCGATAGCAGAGTTGAACTGTACTCTATATCCTGTGTTTGTCTGTACCTCACCATTATCGTCGATCCAGGTAACCTTGAATGTAAGGATACGTTCAGGCTCCACAATACGCTCAACGATCTTCGCATCCTCGAATTCAGGGTGCTGGTTGTATACTTCCTCAATAGACTCCAATACTTCATGTACCGCCTGAAGATATTCTTTCTCATAAGGGTACTTGGCCTGGAGTTTGGCCATCAAATCATTTGCATTCATTTTTATTAGTTTGTTGGTTATTAAGTTTCTGTCTTATTTACTCCCGGGAAGCCGGGATTGGAAAACTCTACTTCACCTCCCAGGTACTGCCGCTGCGGAGAAGGTCATCCACACACTGGATCTTCGACTTCGCCTTCACCTCGGCTACCTGATCACGCACGCCGTCATCATATGTCACATCCTTGACATCACGGATAACTCCGAGAGCAACAGGAAAATCAGGATACTTCATATCTGCAAGCATCATATGGATACCCACATTTTCAGAATGTGCGTCATGTACAAGGATATCCTCCTCTGTTATGCCGTTCTCGCCTATAGTGACAGCACGGAGTCCCATTCCGTCAAGTATGATACCCTTGTCGCGGTTCTTTCCGTAAATCATCTTCTCACCATGACGAAGAACGATGGTCCTGTCAGCACGGACCTCTCTGTCAGCAATGAGCTTATGCGCTCCGTCATTGAAGATGACGCAGTTTGTCAGCACCTCCATTACCGAGCATCCGTCATGCTTTGCCGCAGCGAGCATGATTTCTGAAGTCAGCTTAAGTTCGGAATCGAGGCTGCGGGCAAAGAATGTTCCCTTTGCACCCAGCACAAGGCTGCCAGGATTGAAAGGATGCTCGACCGTTCCGTAAGGCGATGTCTTTGAAATCGCTCCGAATCTTGAAGTCGGAGAATACTGTCCCTTGGTAAGACCGTAGATCTGGTTGTTGAAAAGGATGATGTTTATATCGACATTCCTTCTGATCGCATGGATGAAGTGGTTTCCTCCGATGGCAAGCGCATCACCGTCACCGCAGGCCTGCCACACGGCAAGGTCAGGATTCGCCACCTTTATACCGGTGGATATTGCAGTGGCACGGCCATGGATACTATGGAAACCATAAGTATTCATATAATAAGGAAGACGTGAAGAACATCCGATACCGGATACCACGACATATCTTTCCTTGCTGTATCCTAAAGCTTCCGTAACATCAGGAAGGGACCTCTGCAATGCTGCAAGCACACCATGGTCGCCACAACCCGGGCACCATCTCACTTCCTGATCACTCTTGAATTCTTTGAATGTATATCTTGGCATATTATTCTGCGGTTATCTGGTTTATCGCACCTGTGATTTCCTGAACAAGGAACGGCTGTCCCTGCACCTTATTATACTGTGCATACTTGAACTGCGGCATGATTCCACGAAGGTAATTCACGAAATGACCGCTGTTCAGCTCGCACACGAGAATATTTTCGAATCTCGAGAACACTTCCTCCGTATTTCTCGGCAGAGGCATGATATAATCGAAATGAGCGAAGCTTACCTCGACTCCAGACTCGCGTACTTCCTGGACTGCAGAAAGAAGGTGTCCGTATGTTCCGCCCCAACCGACTACGAGAAGCTTTCCGCTCTCCGGTCCGTTGACCTCGAGTTCCGGAATGAAGTCTGCAACCTTCTGCACCTTCTCCATTCTTTCTCTTACCATCACCGCATGATTTACCGGATCGGAAGAAAGGACTCCGTCATGGTTCTTCTCAAGACCTCCCACACGATGCTCACATCCGGCCATGCCAGGCACAGCCCAGCTGCGCACAAGTGTCTCCGGATCCCTCTTGAACGGCTTGTATTCTGTATTCGGCTGTGCAAATGGAGGAACGATCTTCGGATAGTCCTTCATCGAAGGGATGAGCCATGGCTCCGAACCGTTTCCAAGGAAACCTTCGGTAAGGAGAAGTACAGGTGTCATGTGCTCGAGAGCAATCTTGGCGGCATTGAATGCAGCATCAAAGCAGCCAGCCGGAGAATGTGCGGCCATAACCACCATCGGACATTCACCGTTGCGACCATAAAGGGCCTGATTGAGGTCTGTCTGCTCGGTCTTTGTCGGGATTCCTGTAGAAGGGCCGGCACGCTGTACATCCACTATGACAAGAGGCAGCTCGGTCATAACGGCAAGTCCCATAGCCTCTGATTTCAGAGAGAGACCAGGACCGGAAGTCGTTGTGACGGCAAGATTGCCTGCAAAGGCAGCTCCGATGGCTGTACATATACCCGCAATCTCGTCCTCGGCCTGGAGAGTCTTTGCTCCGAGGCTCTTATGCAGGGCGAGTTCCTCAAGTATGCCTGTGGCAGGAGTGATAGGGTACGAGCCGCAGAAGAGCGGAAGATTTGCCTTTTCGGCTGCAGCAAGAAGTCCCCATGCAGTAGCCTGATTTCCTGTTATGTTCCTGTAAAGTCCTTTCGGCTGTACAGCAGGCTCGATGTTATAAGTGTTCGGAATTGCCTGGATATTGGCAGCATAGTTGTAACCGTCCTTGAGAACCTTCTTGTTAGGCTCTATCATTTCAGGCTTCTTCTTTCCGAACTTGCGCTCGAGATACTGGAATATGTATTCCATCGGGCGGTTGTATATATAACATGCCATACCGAGGGTGAACATGTTCTTGCACTTGGCCACAGTCTTCCTGTCAAGTCCGCTGTCTTTCAGACTCTCTTCAGTCAAAGTCGTGATAGGAGCAATAATGATGGTCCTGTCCTCAATATATAATTCGGCTATAGGATCATTCTTTAGTCCAGCTCTCTTAAGGCCTTCTTCATCAAAGGTGTCAGAGTCAATAAGCACCATTGCCGTTCTCTTGAGCCACTTTGCATTTGCCTTGAGGGCCGCAGGGTTCATTGCCACAAGAAGATCGCAGAAGTCTCCCGGAGTTGTAATATGTTCACTTCCGATATGTACCTGGAAACCGGACACGCCGGACACAGTACCATGAGGTGCTCTGATTTCTGCCGGATAGTCCGGGAATGTTGAAAGTTCGTTACCGAAGATGGCTGACATATCTGCAAAAAGAGACCCGGTGAGCTGCATACCATCTCCCGAATCTCCTGCAAATCTGATTACAACATCTTTAGTATCAATAACCTTATGTTGCATAATTAGTGTTATAATTTTAAATCAAATGGTCAGATTTTGATACAAATGTAAATAATTTTTACGAATAAGGAAGCCATATCCTAACTTTTTTACAAAAAAAATCCAAGGCCGTCCGCCTTGGATTTTTTATCTGATAATATTGGTTCCTACATCATGCCCTGCGCAGCCTGAGCCCTTGCCTGAAGCTCTGCCTGAAGAGTCTCGATAGTCCTGCCTTCAGGTATGTTGAGAGCAGTACGGGCCTCTGGTGTGAGGTTCACTCCCTGTGCCGGATCGATGTAGATCATAGAGGTTTCCTCGAGTACGAAAGCAAGTCCCTTGGTCTTTGCCAGTTCCTTGATTACGGTCTGCGCCTTCTCATAAACAGGTGCCTGAAGCATCTGCTGCATCTGCTGGAGTTCCTGCTGGAAAATCTGCTGATTCTCCTGGAAACGGGCTTCGATCTCCTGAAGCTCCTTCATCTTGCTGTCTCTGATAGCAGGAGTCCATGTTGCCTGCTTCTGCTGGAACTGCTCCGCCTTTGTCTGATACTCCTCATACATTGCTCCGAGAGTCTCATATGTCTCCTTCTCCTGTGCCTCAAGCTGGAGTCTTACAGAGTCCATAGCCGGCATGAGCTGTACGATCTCGGTGAAATTAACATATCCGAACTTGAAGTCCTGGGCCATTGCTGCAACAGAAATCATGGCAGCTGCAGCGATCAAAAATAACTTTTTCATAATTTTATCATTTATATATTTTTCTCACATAAATTTCAGCGGAACATCGCCACAGTTTAGAACTGCTGTCCGATCACGAAGTGGAACTGGCTTTTTCCGTTTACCGGATCATCGAATCCCCATCCCCAGTCAACACCGAGAAGACCGATCATCGGCAGGAAGATTCTCACACCTACACCGGCCGACCTCTTGATCTGGAAAGGATTGAAATCTCTGATATCCGACCAGCAGTTACCTCCCTCAAGGAAAAGCAGTGCATAAATGGTGGACTGCGGCTGAAGAATCACAGGATAACGAAGCTCTACAGTGAACTTATCATATACATTACCGGCGTAATAGTTTCCTGTAGAATTGTATGAAGACAAGGCCTGTGGCGTAAGAGAGTAGTTCTCATATCCACGGAGAGAAATGATCTCCGAGCCATAAGTGTCATATCCTGACATACCGTCACCTCCGACGCGGAAGCCTTCGAATGGAGAATATCCCCAATTTCTGTTGTAATATCCGAGATATCCGAACTGCGCACGGGCCATCAGCACAAGGTCTCCTACAAGCTTTGTGAATACGGAACCCTTGAATGACCACTTATGATACTCAATCCATTTGTACCTTTCCTGTGAGCTCTGGAGATTGTAGTTGATCTTCCTCCAGTCATCAACCTTCGTAGGATTTCCGTCCGCATCCTTGATTCCGAAATCATTCTTTCTCAAGAGTGAGTATGGCGGAGTCAGCTGAAGAGAGAAGCTGAAGTCCGAACCCTGACGAGGATAGATCTGCTGGTCTGTTGAATTTCGTGAAAGGCTGAGAGTGTAGCTCAAGTTATGAGAGATACCTGTATTGAAGAGGAACTGATATGACCAGTCCTGAAGACGGTATGTCTGCCAACTGAGCTGGTTGTAAAGCACGAAATAATTGTCAGGCCATTTCAGACGCTTTCCGAGACCTGCTGCAAATCCATACACCTCCATGTACTCATCATTATTGAGGATATTATAATATATGTATGAATTTGTCTGTCTGGTATAATAAAGCGACAGGTTGAGCGATGTCGGTTTCTTGCCGAAAAGCCATGGCTCCGAGAAGCTTGCCGAAAGGCTGGTGTAATATGTACCGTTGGTCTGGAAGCGAAGCGAAAGATTCTGTGCATCTCCAAGCGGTACAGGACGCCATGCGGTCTTGTCAAAAAGACGGCGGGTAGAGAAGTTGTTGAAGCTTACTCCGACTGTAGCCACGAATGTGTTTCCACCCCAACCTCCTGAAAGTTCAAGCTGGCTCGAAGGCTTTTCTGTGACATTATATACCAGGTCAACAGTATTGTTCAAGGAATTAGGAATGATCGAGTATCCCTTCGCAGGGTCCATGATCGCCTCAGGATCGAACTGTCCCATAGATGCGATCTCACGGATTGAACGCTCGAAATCAGACTGGCTGAAAAGATAGCCCGGACGGGTGAAAACCTGTCTGCGGATGACTCTTTCATTTGTAAGGTCGTTTCCGTTGATCACGATATTGTTCAATGTCGCCGGTTTTCCCTCCACGATACGCATCTCGACATCAACAGAGTCACCCTCGATATTCATTTCCACAGGCTGGAGGTTGAAGAAGAGATAACCGTTGTCACGGTAGAGCTTTGAAATATCGTATTCACTCTGCTTTCCGCCTCCGAAAAGACGCTTCTCCATAGTCACGACATCATAGACATCACCCTCGCTGATCTTGAGGATCTCATTGAGAGTCTCGCTGCTATAGACCGAGTTACCTGTCCATGTGATATCCCTGAAGTAATATTTCTTTCCCTCATCAATCTCAAAGTCGATCTGAAGTCTGTTCGGCTCGATGTAATACATCGTATCCTTTACGATGCGGGCATCCCTGTATCCGGCTTCATTGAAAACGCTGAGCAGGGCGCGCTTGTCATTGTCATATTCCTTTTCCTGGAATTTCTTTGAACTGAAGAAATTCTGCAGACGGGCATCCCTTGTCTTCTTCATCGAACGGACAAGCTTGCTTTCCTTGACATTCTCCGCACCGTTGAAAGTAATCTTCTTGATCTTTACCTTCTCACCTCTGTCAACAGCAAACTGGACACGGATGGCACTCTTGATGACAGTGTCACGCTTGGTGTTAACATCCACCTTGACATTATAGAAGCCCTTCTCCTTATAATATCTCTTGATGATATCCGACGCGGTCTTGGCCACATAGTCAGAGAACTCGCTTCCTCTACGGAGATTAAGACGCTCTTCAAGTTCCTTCTGCTCACCACTCTTGACACCGCTGTAGACCCAACGGGACACGCGGGGACGCTCGATGATGCTGATCTTGAAGAATGCAGTGTCACGGGTAGGAGTTATTGAATCTATGGAAACAGCCACATCTTCAAAATACCTCTGAAGCCACAGCCTGTTGACTATGTTGCTCATCTCCTCACTCGGCACGGTAACCTCCATTCCCTTCTGGATTGCGGCCACCTGCAATACCTGTTCAGATGAAAGATACTGGTTTCCTTCCAGCCTTACCCCACCCACTATATATTTCTTTGGATTGTTGTAGTCAACCACAACATCAGAACCGGCCTGCTGCGCCCATAGTGGGCACGACAGGGCCATCAGAAGCGTCAGGATGACAATTCGGCAAAATCTTATCACGGTATTCTTAATTTCAAAACTGCAAATATACGCATTTATTTGACTTTTCCATAACGCCTGTCTCGTTTTGCATACGATTCCAACGCTTTACGGAATTCCTCCTTTCTGAAATCAGGCCACATCGTATCCACAAACAGCAGTTCAGAATATGCTCCCTGCCACAGAAGATAATTGCTCAACCTGCTCTCTCCCGAAGTCCTCACTATCAGATCCGGATCCGGATAATCCGCCGTTACCAGATACTTGCTGAAATCTTCCACAGACATGACTTCGCCCATTTTCTCCGGTGATGCGGCCATCTCGACAGCCATCCTGCGGGCTGCCTGGAAAATATCCCATTTGCCACTATAGCTGAGGAAGACAATGAGAGTAAGGGTCTCATTATCTTTTGTCATATCCATGCAATGATCAATAGTCGCATTAAGTTCATCTGCAAGACGCTCCCTGTTCCCAAGGACTACGAAACGGACACCATTCCTGTCAAGACTTTCCATTTCATTTGCCATTGCCTTCACCATCAAGCCCATAAGCGCCTGGACCTCTGCCTCGGGACGGCTCCAGTTCTCCTCTGAAAAGGCATAGATGGACAGATATTTCACACCTGTCTCTATAGATGCCTCCACACAGGCGCGTACACTTTCCACTCCCTCAATGTGTCCGAAGACTCTCTCTTTTCCTCTCTCCTTCGCCCATCTTCCGTTTCCGTCCATTATAAGAGACACATGGAGCGGCACCTTGGATATAGTTTCAACATTCATAGATTTCTACTTGATATTTCTGACATCTTCTCCCCAGAAAAGTTTCTCTGTAAGGGCATCGATAAAATTGGATCTGTTAAGCCGGACACGCTCAAGCGAAAACTGTGCCACACGAACAGCAATCTGACTGTCAGACGAAATCGAAGCAGTCCTGTTGTCAGCGGTGAATATCACATTTTCATCCCTTGAATGCATCTTGAGCCTGACTTCCGCAGTATCAGGCACAACAAGCGGCCTGACATTAAGATTGTGCGGAGCTATCGGCGAAATGATAAGGACACGCGACTCCGGCAAGACGATCGGCCCTCCGACACTCAATGAATACGCAGTCGAGCCGGAGCTTGTCGACACAATAAGTCCATCTGCCCAATAGACAGGAAGCTGGACACCGTCAACACTCACCTCCACCCCAAGCATGGCAGCCCCGCTCCTATGGACTGTAAATTCATTGAGAGCATACGGCCAGCTGTCAATCGAAGACTCGCCGGTATGGACCTCGGCCTCCAGCATCGCCCTGTGCTCAACGGAATACTCCCCCGACAGCAGAGCCTGCACTACATCAGCCGGACGGTTCTCGGAAAGAAATCCCAGGCGGCCTGAATTCACACCCACTACAGGTATTCCACGGCCGGCAACGAGCATTGATGCAGAGAGAAAAGTACCGTCACCGCCTACGCTTAAAAGCATATCAGCTTCGTCAAGAACAACCTTGTCGGCAAGCACACAAAGCTCATGTCCGCCCATGCGCAGTTCGTCCATCAGCCGCACTATACCGGGATCATTATCCACATCCCCCTTACCTATATATATAGCTATCTTCATCTCATATTGTAAAAACGGGGTCAAAAATAGCATATAAATATCAAAATTTGAAGTTTATTATGTAATTTTGTATTTTGTATCAAGCTTTTGCAAAGAAATGACGAAACTCAGCATCAATATCAATAAGATTGCGACAATCCGTAATGCCAGAGGTGGCAGAATGCCGGATGTGACAAAGGCAGCCATCGACTGCGAAAAGTTCGGAGCAGAAGGCATAACAGTGCATCCACGGCCTGATGAAAGGCATATCAGATATTCGGATGTCCGCGAAATCAGACCTCTGATCACTACTGAATTCAACATTGAAGGCAACCCTATCCCGTCCTTCATAGATCTCGTGAATGAAGTCATTCCTCACCAGGTCACCCTTGTTCCTGATGCAGAAGACGCCATAACCTCAAATGCAGGCTGGGATACCGTCAGAAACAGAAGCTTCCTCACAGAAGTCTGTGAGGAGTTCAAGAGAAAAGGCATCAGGACTTCCATATTCACAGGAGCGGACCCGGCAATGGTCGAAGGTGCAGCCCTTTGCGGATGCGATCGCGTGGAGCTGTACACGGAACCATATGCAGACCTCTTTCCAAAGGATTGCGAGGCGGCAGTAAGACCGTTCATAGAGGCAGCGGAGACGGCAAGGGAATGCGGACTCGGACTTAACGCAGGACACGACCTGAATCTTGACAACCTTGCATATTTCATCAGGAATATTCCGTGGACAGATGAGGTTTCAATAGGCCATGCCGTGATATGCGATGCATTATATATGGGCCTTGAGCGAACAATACAGGCTTATCTTTCGCAAGTTAAGATTTTTTAATTAACTTTGCAGGATATTGCATTGACGCAATGCATTAATTCAGAATTAAAAAACAAATAAATCAAACCAATAGAAATGAAAAACACATCACTGATCCTCAGCACCATCTCTTTGGTTGCTGTTGTAGTATTCGGAGTCCTTTTCCTCACAAAGGACGGAAAGAAGGCAGAGGTATCTGCTGCAAATGGTGAAAACACAGAAGCCGTAGCACAGAAGGGCGACATCGTATATGTTGACCTCGACAAGATCCTCATGGATTATGACATGGCCAATGACCTCAGGTCAGTTGTAGAGACCAAGGTACAGAACATCCAGGCAGAGATCAACAGAAGAGGCCAGAAGCTCGAGAAGGAAGTGGCATCTTATCAGGAGAAGATCCAGAAAGGTCTCATGACACGTTCTGTAGCAGAGGTGCAGGGTCAGAAGCTCCAGCAGCAGGAAATCGACTTCAACAACTATGCAGCACAGAAGCAGCAGGAGATTCAGGAGGAGCAGGTTGTGATGATGAACCAGCTTGGCGACGCCATCCAGACATTCATCACAAAGTATAACGAGGAGAAGCAGTACGCCATGATCCTCACCAACTCCGGCGGAGCACCTGTAATCACAGCTGATGCAGCTCTCGACATCACTGAAGCTGTTCTCGCAGGACTCAACGAGGAGTACATCAAGACCAAGAACCAGAAAAGCGAGGAGTAATCATTGAAAATAGCTATACTGTCCTGTTTCTATCCCTATCGAGGAGGAATCTCTCAGTTTAACGCATGCCTGTATGGTGAACTGAGCAAGGAACATGTTGTCAAGGCATTCAATTTCAGCAGACAATACCCTGAATTCCTCTTTCCGGGAAAGACACAATTGGTAACAGAAGACGATGAGGCCGTACCGGTAGAGAGTGAATCTCTGCTGGATACGGCCAATCCTTTTACATACCACCGCACATACAGAGCCATACGGGACTGGAAGCCTGATGTGCTTATCGTCAGATACTGGATGTCATATTTCGCGCCTTCACTCGGATACATCACCCGAAAGATGAGGAAACACTGCAAGGTCATCTCGATACTTGACAATGTGGTACCTCATGAGCCGCATTTCTTCGACACTCCGCTGACAAGATATTTTCTCAAAGGCAGCACCGGCAGCGTAACCTTATGCGAGGCGGTCTCAAAGGATCTCCTCAAGATCAGACCGGATGCCGACTATACTGTGATCCAGCACCCTCTGTACTCGCATTTCGGTCAGAAGAAAGACAGAAGGGAGGCTGAAAGCAAGCTCGGACTTGCAGAAGGAAAGAAGAACATCCTTTTCTTCGGACTGATAAGGACCTATAAGGGTCTTGATATTCTTCTTGAGGCATTCGGCAAGCTTCCGGAAGACTACCAGCTCATAATTGCCGGAGAGCCATACGGCTCATTTGACAAATATCAGGAAATCATTGACAGACTCCCTGGGAAAGACCGTATCTTCATGGACCTCAAATATATAAAGGATTCTGAAGTTACAGACTACTTCTCTGCAGCAGATGTTGCCGTGCTTCCGTACAGAAGCGCTACACAAAGCGGAATCAGTTCCGTATCATATCATTTCGAAGTACCGATGATCGTTACGGATGTAGGAGGCCTGAAAGAGACTATCGGAGACAGAGGCACAGGACTTGTTGCATCAGAAGGAACCCCGGAAGCAATTCATGCCGAGATTCTGAAATACTTCAATGATCCGGAAATAAGACAGATGTGCGTAGAGAACATCAGATCGGAGAAGGAAAGACTATCATGGAAGACATTTGCCCGCAAGCTGACAGAGTTCATCGGGCAGCTTTAATACATTTACACATGAAAAGAAGCGTAAAAGCCGGAATAGCCGCATCGGTCATGGCATTCGCATTATATGCAGCAGAACCTGCAGTAATCAATGCACAGGAATATGAGAATACCCCTGTTACCATATCAAAGGATAAGGTAAGGGTAGACGGCATCGTATGCTATTCGCACATCGTGCTGGAGAAACAGACATTGTATTCTATCAGCAAGACATACTGCGTGACTATCGAAGACATCTACAGGTTCAATCCCCAGGTAAAGGAAAGAGGACTGAAGAAAAACGATATTCTGGTCATACCTGCAAGTATTGAAATATCTGTGCCGAAAGAAGAGACCGGGGCCAGGAAACTGGTCCAGCCGGCAAGTAAGGCTGAAAGGATTCATGTGGTGAAATGGTTTGAGGACATCGATATGATCGCAAAGAAATACGGGGTGTCAGCCGAGACGATCATGGAAGCCAACAACCTTAAGGACAGAAAGTTAAGCAAGAGGCTTAAGCTTATCATCCCATATGAAGACATAGAGGTGTCCGAACCTGAAGAGGACACTGTCACCGAGACTGCAGACAGCACCGCAACCGCGGATTCATCCGCCATAAATGACCATGCTCTATTCCCTGACTGGCTCAAGCAGAACAAGGAAGTGAAGATGAGTGTGATTCTGCCCCTCAAGGCTACAGGAAACAGCAGCAACCGCAACAACATGGATTTCTACAGCGGAGTCCTTCTTGCTGCTCACGACCTCGGCAAGGAAGGCATCAACATGGAGATAAGCGTATTTGACATGGCGGACGGAAACATTCCGATAACAGATTCGAGAATCGAATCGAGCGATGTAGTGATAGGTCCGATCGCTCCGGGAGACCTTGCGGCAGTATTGGAACTTTCAGATGGCAAAAGCCATATTGTCTCACCGCTTGACCCGAGAGCAGAACAGCTTGCCCGTACACACGGGAACTTCATTCACGCTCCTACCCCTCATGCTGTCCAGTATGATGATATCGCGGCATGGATCAAGGAAGACAGCAAAGTGGAGGACAGAATCCTGGTAATTACTGAAAAGGGAGCACGCGAGACCGAGAACATCAGCATGATGAAGTCAGCGATCGACTCTGCAGGCATATCATACAGCCCGTTCTCATACAGTATTCTCGAAGGCAGGAACATAACTGACCCTCTTACAGGGCTCATGACGGAAAACGGCGCCAACAGAGTATTCATCGCATCTGAAAGCGAAGCCTTCGTCAACGATGTCGTAAGGAATCTCAATGTGATGATACACAAGAAATACAATGTGGTTCTCTATGCTCCGTCAAAGATAAGAAGCTTTGAGACTATCGAAGTGGAGAATTTCCACAACACCTCAATGCATGTGAGTCTCGGATATTACATCGACTACGATGACCCGCGCGTGATGGACTTCCTGCTTAAATACAGGGCGCTGTTCAACACCGAGCCTACCCAGTTTGCATTCCAGGGATATGACCTTGCGCGATACTTCGCAAACCTTTGCGGCAGAGACGGCAAGAAATGGCATTCAAGACTCGACCAGACCGACATGTCAATGCTTCAGAGCACCTTCAGATTCAGGCCTTCCGAGGAGGGAGGATATGTGAATCAGGGAGTCAGAAGAATCATCTACAGCGACGACTGGTCAGTCCTCAAAGTCAAATAAGAGACGGTTCATCGAGCTTCCTTCCATCCAGTTCATCTGAATCACATAACCCTTGTCATCAAACTCGTATGACAGGGGTACTACAGTCATTGATGATCCGCTTGGAACATTCATGGCTGTAGGGAGACAGACAGACTTCACATCATACCATCCGAGCAGATAAGGGAAATACATGAACGGATCGAACTTGTTCATCAGAGCCATATAGGCCCATACCACATCCGGTGCATACGGATTATTCTTGAGCGAAGGATCCTCATACTCGAACTGCGAACTCTTGAACAGGACAATGGAACCATCGTTGTATTCGATTTCAGAGAATGATGTCAGTCCAAGCTTTGACTCATAGGTTATTCTTGAAATCGCACCAGAAGCCTCATATTCCCATGTAAACTGCGTAGGCTGCGATTTTCCGTACAGCAGGACGTCCGCCTTGCTGACTTTTCCGTCAGAGTCGCGATGATAAGTCATCTCTATGTCATTCGATGACTCGAATCCATCAGACACGAGGACAAAAGATCCTGAAGCATCAGCCTCATATATATCCACAGAGCCTTCTGTTATCTCGTCACCCGAAATCAAGGCCTCTGAAAGAACAAGCCTTACCGGTTCCTCCTCATCATATACGGTCCAGGTATAGGAAACCTCTGTCGAACCGAAATACGGGCCTACTGTAGTTATTGACAGAAGCTTACGTGCTGCTGAAGATATAAGGAAGGAAGACGATATTTTCCATTCACATCCGTCCTGAACAAGATAAAGAGTATACTCACCTTCTGCAAGTTCTTCCGGTATCAAGGCCTGAAGTCCGTCTCTTGTCAATGAAGACTCCAGGAGAATATCCAGACCGTCAGGACCTGTCATCCTCACAGAAGAGGAATCATCAAAACCAACTCCGCCTACCATTATCATTTCTCCAGCCAAGGCTGCACCCGGAAGCGTAAGTCCATTCACCGGAAGATCCGGAGGAAATACATTGATAGTGCCAAGGATAGTCTCTCCACCATGTACAAGCACCACCTCATATACGCCAGGGGCGATATCGAAGGGCACATTGAAAATGAGACCTGATCCAGTGATGACAGAAACCTGCATCTCATAATCCGAACCCTCTTTACGAAGAATGATACAGTCATCAACTGCAAAGCCGTTCCACTGCAAAATTACTTCAGAGCCGGAAGTGATCTCTTCGGGGACCACACATTCCGTGACCGGATCCGGAACGAAGCCATCACGGGCATCGTCCTTGATTTCCGAACATGCCGCAATGAAAAGTACAAGCAGCAGATATGCAATTCTGAAAATTCTCATCGTATGTCTGATTATCTGATTCCTTCAAGGCTTTCAAGGAATGCCTTTGTCTCCTGAGAAGAAGGCCTTGACATGTCATTGCTTATAATCTTGCCTTCCTTGTCGAGAAGGATGAAACGAGGAATGCCGTCAACATTATATGCCTTCTGGAAAGAGCTCTGCGGACCAAGATAAAGCTGCACACCAGAAAGTTCTCCAGTTCTCACCATATCTTCCCACTTATCCTTGCTTCCGTCTGTTGAAAGTCCCAGAAAGACTATCTCTGCACCCTCGAAGTCTGCCTTAAGCTGCTTGAGGAAAGGGAACTCTCTCCTGCACGGATTGCACCATGTAGCCCAGAGATCTATATAGACATACTTGCCTTTGAAATCCTTGAGGCTCCATTCTTTTCCGTCAATATCCACTGCATGGAAATCAGGCGAGACTTTGCCCGGTTTTGAAAGATCCCACTTCTCACGTTTGGCCGCATAATCTGCAAGAAGCAGCTCATCCTTGACATATGTCCTGTAGATGTTTTCAAGATCCTGAATATCATCGGTTCCGAAGCGGTCCACATATGGGGCAGCCAGATAGTGGAGAAGACTCTCACGCACCTTCTGCGACTGATAACGGTCTGCAATGTAACGCATCTGGGCAAGTGTCTTGGGATAAAGGCCCTTCACATCCCTGTTCTCCTCATCAAGTACATGAGCACCTTCGGCAACAAAAGCCCTATATTCATCAAGATCGACAAGTTCCTCATCCTCGACCATATAATCCTCAACGACAGAGTAATATTCCTCCCCCGGCACATAATTCTTCTCTCCAGACATCACGGCATGTCCCATAGGATACATCAGGATCATCGCACCATATGAATAAGCGATCCTTCCCTTTTCCATTTCCATGAAGTCTCCTGAAGATTTCAGACCGTAAGCATCCAGAAGCTTTACCGCATCATTTTTCTTGGCAGTCACCTTCTGCATGAACTCTCTGAACGAAAGAGCGTAAGTCTCATCCGGAAGCGGAGTAAGCGTGATGGAGTTGAGATATTCCACCGCAGCAGAATTATCACCCTCAAAACTAAAGGTTTCCTTGAAGTTCCTGCCCTCGAAGCTGATCTTCACATCATCACCCTCCTCAAGATAGATCATCTTGCTGTCACGGCCATAAAAAAGCTTCGCATAGACAGCATCCATACCCTTGAGAGCAGCCTCTGCATGACCG
>JAFYLU010000112.1 GCA_017550025.1 Bacteroidales bacterium
CACTATTTCAAGGATTGGCGTGACACCCATCTCAGACTGACAGGCGATGCCGTATATTCTCTTCAGTATAATTTCCTGGATATGTGGATGCATTCGGGAGGAACTGTAACTGAAGATATTGCCGGTCTGTTTCCGGAACATAATGTGACTGAAGAGCTGCCTGTACAGATTGTTCCTGATGGTCCGGATGCTCCATTCCCGGTAATTCAGACGGGTCTGGAATGGATAGCGGAGAATGCGACTGATTATCTGTATATACAGACTCCTTACCTCGTCCCGTCCGACTCTACACTTGAAGCGATGAAGACTGCCGCCGCCAATGGCGTGGATGTCAGGATAATGGTACCGAAAAACAGTGATATGACCGGAATGGGATATATAAACAGATCATTCTACAAGGAATGTCTTCAACTTGGCATCAGGATATTCGAGCGTGCCGGGGAATTTATGCACAGCAAGACTCTGGTCAGTGATGACTACCTTTCATCAGTAGGTTCAGCCAACATCGATCCGAGAAGCCTTGACTTGTGTTATGAACTCAACGCCTATATGTACGACAAGCCTACCGCCCTGAAAAACAAGGAGATATTTCTCAACGACCTGTCATTGTGCAAAGAGATTACGGAAGAAGTCCTGAAGGGATACGACTTCATTGAAAAGGGACTGCAGCGTTTCTTCAGACTGTTCGCACCTTTGGTATAAAACCCGCTAC
The DNA here is from genome assembly GCA_017550025.1 of Bacteroidales bacterium. Lineage (GTDB taxonomy): Bacteria > Bacteroidota > Bacteroidia > Bacteroidales > UBA932 > Cryptobacteroides. The sequence continues at coordinate 713 of JAFYLU010000112.1, forward strand.
TTTTGTAATAAAGAAGTACATTATGACAAGACCATATACGGAATATTATTTGCGACACATTCTATCAAATTATCAATATGAACAGAACCATAATCTTTTCATCAGACACGAAGTCCGTAAATGAAGGTGAATATGTCACACTGAACTGGGAGTGTGATTTCTGTCCGGATTCCATATCTCTGGACATAGATAACGGACACACCTTTCATACGATCCAGCTTTCCGACAAAGGCACAACAAAACTACTTGTGTCTGCTTCAAAGGGACGGACCCGATATACCCTTAAAGTTAAGTCAGGGGGCAAGACTGTCAAGAAGGTCATCAAAATAAAAGTCCGGAATCAGAAGAAAACGAAATCAGAAAGCAAGGCAGGAGTCGGAAGATTCAGACTATGGTGCGAGAAACAACAGGCTTCCTGGAGTGTCTGGTGGGCACAGATGAAATGCGGCTGGGCCTCATTGAAGAAATGGAAGAAGATACTGTATATTGCTCTTCTTGCTCTTTGGCTGGGTCTCATAATCTGGAGCATAGCACGTCCTTCGGGCAAGCCGGTCTCAACCGGAACAGAAACGACGGCATTAGTTATGAACCAAAGATAGATACAGATATGGCAAAACTGAAGATAAGCGAGAACGGACGCAACTGGTGGAAGAACCTGTCCCGAAAACACGTATTCATAAACGGAAAACATTCCGGAGTGATTGAAGGAGAACAGTTGGAAATCGATGTCGAGCCCGGTGCCTGCAAAGTGCTGATCCGCAACTCATTTCCCGGATTCTCCGGACACGCATACATCCATGTGGAAGAAAATGCGGAAAACCACGTAGTCTTTCGTGACAGAAACTGGCTCTGGAACGTAGCGATGGTAGTTAACCTCTTGTCTATGTTCCTGCGACGACTGATTCATCTCCCCGCACCATTCCAAAGTAAGGCTCTGATGATCTCACAGGGATTCTCTTTCGTCTGGCTGATGAAGTTCCTGTTCGGCAAAGACCGCTGGTATCAGACATTTGCCTACTCCGTCGTCACTGATGACTCCAAACTGCTTTACAGCTGACGCATTCAAATCAGGCATCATAGTCACCAGTTCCGATATTATAAATTTTTAGTCGGAAATTTGTAATAATTATGATATAGACAATCACTTACTTTGTCAGGTTTAGATTAATTAGAGTTATGCCTCTGCTGACATTGAAAGAGATTGCCGATATGTCTCCCGTATTCCGGGGACGTATCGGTGGTGCGATAGGAATAGGGCTTATGCGGATGCTCGCAATCGATAAGGTCAATGCCCTCTATGATCATAACTCACATCTGACCGGTCAGGATTTTACATCATCCGTGCTTCAGGAAATAGGAGTGGATTATCAGATGATCAATCCGCAGATACTCTCTCAACTCCCTTCCGGACCTTTTGTTGTCATAAGTAATCATCCTTACGGAAGTATAGACGGAATCATCCTCGTCGATATGTTTGCCAGGATAAGACAGGATTTCAAGGTGATGGTCAATAATTTTCTCGGAAGGATAAGGACCTTGGAAAACAACTTCATCTGTGTCACTCCGACAGGGACTCAGCGTCAGGCCCCGACAAAAGAAAGCATCCAAGGAATCAAGGAAGCGGTCGCTCATATACGCTCCGGTCATCCAATCGGAATATTTCCGGCAGGGGCAGTCTCCGACTTGAGCATTAGGGACCGATGTGTAAGAGACAGACAATGGCAGGAACCTGTCGTAAGACTCATTCAAAAAATGAAAGTCCCGGTTGTGCCAGTGCATTTTCTGGACGGTAACTCCAAATTCTACTATAGTCTCGGACTTATAGACTGGAAGGTAAGACTGCTGCGTCTTCCGTCGGAAGTGTTCAATAAAAGAAACAAGCCGGTCCGCATAGCATTAGGTGAGATCATTACCCCGGAACAGATGGCTGAGTATAAGACAGTTGAAGACCTGAGAACATTCTTGAGAAATAGTGTATATAATATATGATTATGGGAAACAAACAGGAAGATTCGGTAAGGATACAGACGTCGGTGCTTAATGCCCTGGAGAAGAAAGTCCTTATATGGCTTGCAGAGCGTCAGCCGGCGTGGGTCACTTCTGACCTGCTTACATACATAGGAACATTCGGCTCCGTATTGATTGCTGCCGGATACATTCTTGCCGGATGGAACATTCATTTTCTATGGCTGAGTTCGTTCGGCTTCATCGTCAACTGGTACGGAGACTCCCTCGACGGCACTCTGGCGAGAGTGAGAAAGACCCAACGACCTGTCTATGGTTATTATATCGACCATACGATGGACGTCATCAACGAACTCCTGATGTTCGTCGGAATAGGATTGTCCGGACTGATGCATTTCTCCCTCGCGGTCCTTGTGCTGGTCGTATATCTGATGCTCACCATCAACGTCAGCATAAATGCTCACCTCAAGAAGGAATTCCGTCTGACATATGCAGGGCTCGGGCCGACAGAGTTCAGGATCATTATGGTCATTGTGAATACTCTATTTGCATTGATACGCCCGTTGAGAGAATTTGTCTGGAATTTCACGATGTTCTCTCACGCATTCGAACTCTCCGCCCTGGACTGCATCGCAATAGTGATTCTGCTGATCCTCTCGATAATTTATCTGACGACAATCATCAAAGATACCAAGGAATACGCCATTATGGACCCGTTGAAGAAAAACAAATGAAGCGCTTCCTGAAATTTGTTGCAACCAGTCTCGTGGGAGGGAC